>NZ_JAMXFI010000002.1:0-99968 GCF_025460875.1 Microvirga yunnanensis | reverse complement strand
GCTTTCATCCTTCTCCCGATCCTCAGCATCGCTGGAGGAGACCCAGTATCGCTATGGTCTATTGGAGGGGTCGGACTCCTCTGTCTCTGCTGCGTCCTGGCAATTCCTACAGACACCAGTGCCTTCCAGAAGCGGCTCCAAGCTGCCGAGGCCGAATGGAAGAGCGTCGAGGCCGAATGGGAGCAATGCGCTGGACCGCGATCCTTCGACACCAAGAAACTCCAACTGCTGGACCTCCGGAATGAGTGGAACAGCCTTCCCGATCAGGAAGAGGAGAAGATGGAGGCTCTCAGGGACGTCCAATGGGACACCCAGCGTCAGCAGTTTCTATCAGGGTTCCCAATTCATGAGGCCGATATCTTCAATATAGGTGACCCGCGTCTGAAAGCTCTCCAAGACGCGAAGGTCAAGACGGCAGCCGACATCCCGGCCGAGGAAAACCTTTCGCGCATCCAGGGTATTGGTCCCTCAATCGCGAAAACCTTGGTCGATTGGCGCAGAACGCTGCAGAGCGGATTCCAATTCGATCCTGCCGAGCCACTCCTGCCCGTGCAGGTCGATGGAGTTAAGGCGGATATCGCGGCACAAGCCAGAGATCTGGAACTCCAGCTTAGGCTCGGGATCGCGGACCTCGAGAAAACGCTCGCACGGATCAAGAAGGTTCGCTCGCGTGGCGCAGAAATCTTGAGCCTGGAATTCGACCGATACCAGAAGGCGCGCAACGAGGTATCTCTCCTCTCATAACCGTAGGGCTACGACGCTCGCAATGATCTGCCGCACGAAATTAGCCGCCGAATAGGCGCAAAGCGGCTGGCGTTTACGCTGTTTTAAATCGTAAATTCCAATTAACAGATCGATCCTCTATCGTGCCCATCGCATTCACCTGAATGTAAATCGGCCGCGTCACATGAGGACCTTACGCGATGCATCTCAGCCCTGCCCTTCCAACGGACCGGCGGCTCCCTTCAGGCGAAAGCATCGCTGTTAACCTCAATGCACCCCGGGTGACTGACGAGGCTGGAGTACCATTCCCGCTCGGTGAAATGCTCTCCGATGAGAGCGGCGGAGCCGTCTATCGTGTGCCCGCCGACGGACGGCTTGCGGCCAAAGTCCTCCACGGCAGCCCTAGTGCGCACATGACTGCCCGGCTCAAGGGGATGCTGCAGCTCAACAACAGCGAACTAAGGAAGGTGACGGCCTGGCCGACAACCCTGCTCTATCCGAAGGATAGTCACGAGCCTATCGGGTTCCTGATGCCCTTGGTCAGAGGGCGGTTTCCCATCTCAACGCTCTCCAGCCCTAAGGGGCAGATCGAGCGCTTTCCTAATGCCGATTGGAGATTTCTTGTCAGGGTCTCGATCAATCTTGCTCGGGCATTCAACGCGGTGATCAAAGCCGGGTGCATCGTTGGAAACGTCAACCCTGCCAATATTCTGGTCGGACAGGATGCATCGGTCATTCTCACGGGCTGCGACACCTTCCAGATCGACATGATCGATTCTGTAGTCGGAGAAGCCGCGCAGGTAACGCTGCTTGCCCCCGAACTTCAAGACAAGCCCTTTGGTGGTCTGGTTCGCAGCGTTAACCATGACAATTTTGCCCTGGCTATTCTGATATTCCAGTTACTCTTTGCTGGCCGCCATCCCTTCGCAGGACGCTACCTCGGAGATGGTGACATGCCGATCTCGAGAGCGATCGCTGAGTTTCGCTTCCCATATGGCTCCCGTCGTAGCGTCCATCTAATGGAGCAGCCGCCAAAGACCCCATCCTTGTCAATTGTGGGCCCAGAGTTGGCCGCGTTGTTTGAGCGTGCGTTCGGAAAACCTGCGGTCAAGGGCGGACGCCCGTCAGCGCGCGAGTGGATGGCTGCCCTCAGCCGACTAGAGCAAAATCTGAAGCCATGCCGCTCCGATGGATCCCATTGGCACCACACAGGAACCTCGTGCCCGTGGTGCCGGCTCTCATCCGACAACGGGACGGCCTCAAGTTTCATGGCTGAGGCAGTTGTCTTCGGAGAAAGCGCTGACTTTGAGACCCTCTGGCGGGAAGCCGAAACCCTCGACCCACCAGGTGAGGCGCCCAATGTCCTCAACCTTGACTCGGCTCCCTCGGAAGCGGCTCTAGCAGTCCGCCGCAAAGGGAACCTTGCCCATCTGGCCGCAGTGATCATCGGATTTGGCCTGATTACATTAGGCATCTTCACCAAGATTGAGGCCATTCACCCGATGTGGTTCATCGGTGCTGGGATCCTCGCATTCTTTGTCACCCACGGTCTGTTTGATACCGAGGACGACGAGGCTGCCATCAGGCGTCGCTTAGAGCGAGCAAAGCTCAAGTGGGAAGCTGCCGAGGCCGAGTGGACACTCAGGGCGAGTTCAGAAGAGTTCTCTCGTCAGAAGACCGTCCTTCAGGAGCTTCGCGACGTTTGGGACCAGCTCCCAGCCCTCCGGAACCGCCGCCAAGAGGAGCTCAAAGACAATCATTGGGCGCTGCAAAGGAACCGCTACCTCGATGGCTACCGGATTGCTGAGGCCAGGATAGAGGCTCTGACCACGGAACGGCAGATCTTCCTTGCCTCCTATGGGATCGAGACCGCTGCCGACATCGACATCAAGCGGTTCCACGCCGTCCCCGGCCTGAGCAACCGCCTGCTCGAAAGCCTACTCTCCTGGCGGACTTCCATAGAGCGGGATTTCGTTTATGTCCCTACCCTGCCCGTTGATCCCGCCGACGCCGCCCGGGTCGACCGGGAGATCATGTCCGAAAAGCGCCGGCTTGAAAGCCAGATCCGGAACGGTCTGGCTAGGCTGAAACAGGTCCGAAACGAAATTGAGACTGCGCGAAGGACGCTCAAAGGACCGACCGAAGAGGCCTATCGCTACTATGCTCAGGCCCAGATCGATGCTGCGGTGCTTTCATAAAGGAGTGCACCGCCCTCTTCCCACCCACAAGGGATAGAACAAGATCCACTTAGATCAGGTGATCACGAGATCCACTGACCAGAACCAAACCCCAAAATCTGGATCCGGAGACCTCCCATGATCACTCGGCCCCTTCCGCGTCTGCAGCGGGCCATGAGCCTCGCTGGATTCAGTCAGTCCGAGGCGCATTCGGCCATCTATACTCGCCGGACCTACAGAGATGACTTCCTGGCCGCTGCCGAAGCTATTTGCCACGTCGGCGGCGCCTCGAAGGCGATCCAATTCGCGATCCGGTGCAGGCACATCGATCGACGCCGTCTTCTCTCCTGAGAGATCAAAGTGACGAAAATTAAGGACATTTTCGCCTTGATCCCTGTCAGGGCGTGATCGTCTTTGGAATTATCTCGCACTTAAAGTACAATTTATTTCGCAAATCATACTTGCGGTGTTCCAGAGCATCCTCTGGGTCGCTTCGAGTATGCCCTCCACTGGGAAGCGAAAGACCCTGAGACCCCTCATCAATGAGCCGCCCCTGCGGCCCGGAGATTGAGATCTCCGAAGTAAGGATTAGCCTACGATGCATTTCGAGCGCCGTTTCACCACAGCAGGGCAGTCGCCCTACGCTGCCCTCGCCTTCCGGCTCGCCACGAGCGAGATCCGCAATCCGGACGGCTCGATCGTCTTCAAGCTCGAGAACATCGAGGTTCCCGAATCCTGGAGCCAGGTCGCAGCGGATGTGCTGGCCCAGAAGTACTTTCGCAAAGCCGGCGTCCCGGCCCGCCTGAAGAAGGTGGAGGAGAACGACGTTCCCTCCTGGCTCTGGCGCTCCGTGCCCGACGAGGCGGCGCTTGGCCAGCTCCCCGAGGATCAGCGCTTCGGTTCCGAGATCTCCTCCAAGCAGGTCTTCGACCGGCTCGCCGGCTGCTGGACCTATTGGGGCTGGAAGGGCGGCTACTTCTCGTCGGAAGAAGATGCCCATGCATTTCATGACGAGTTGCGCTTCATGCTCGCCAATCAGATGGTGGCGCCCAACTCCCCGCAATGGTTCAACACTGGCCTGCACTGGGCCTATGGCATCGACGGTCCGAGCCAGGGTCACTATTACGTGGACTACAAGACCGGAAAGCTGACCAAGTCCAAGTCGTCTTACGAGCATCCGCAACCCCATGCCTGCTTCATCCAGAGCGTCGAGGACGACCTGGTGAACGAGGGCGGCATCATGGACCTTTGGGTGCGCGAGGCGCGCCTGTTCAAGTACGGCTCGGGAACCGGCTCCAACTTCTCCTATCTCAGGGGAGAAGGCGAGAAGCTCTCCGGCGGCGGCCGCTCGTCCGGCCTGATGTCCTTCCTCAAGATCGGTGACCGCGCCGCCGGCGCCATCAAGTCGGGCGGCACCACGCGCCGCGCGGCCAAGATGGTCGTGATCGATGTAGATCACCCCGACATCGAGAGCTACATCGACTGGAAGGTAAAGGAGGAGCAGAAGGTTGCCGCGCTGGTCACGGGCTCCAAACTCGCTTCTAAGCACCTGAAAGCCATCCTGAAGGCCTGCGTGAACTGCGAGGCCGAGGGCGATGCCTGCTTCGATCCGGAGAAGAACCCGGCCCTGAAGAAGGAGATCAAGCTGGCTCGCCGGGTGATGATCCCGGACAATTACATCAACCGCGTGATCCAGTTCGCGCGCCAGGGCTACACCGACATCGACTTCCCGATCTACGACACCGATTGGGATTCGGAAGCCTACCTCACCGTCTCCGGCCAGAACTCCAACAATTCGGTTTCCGTAACTGAGGAGTTCCTCCGCGCTGTTGAGAACGATGCCGACTGGCACCTAACGGCCCGTCGTGGTGGCCATGTCATGAAAACCCTGAAGGCTCGCGACCTGTGGGAGCAGATCGGCCATGCCGCCTGGGCGTCCGCCGATCCGGGCCTGCACTTCAACACCACCATGAACGACTGGCACACCAGCCCTGAGGGTGGCCGCATCCGTGCCTCGAACCCGTGCTCGGAATACATGTTCCTGGACGACACGGCGTGCAACCTCGCCTCCGCCAACCTGCTGCAGTTCCTCGATCGTCAAGGAAGCACCTTCAGCATCGCGGACTTCAAGCATGCTTGCCGCCTCTGGACGGTGGTGCTCGAAATCTCCGTGATGATGGCGCAGTTCCCATCCAAGAAAATCGCGCAGCTCTCCTACGAGTACCGCACGCTCGGCCTCGGCTTCGCAAACATCGGTGGCCTGCTCATGACAATGGGCCTGCCTTACGACTCCGATGAAGGACGAGCCATTGCAGGTGCCCTCACCTCGATCATGACCGGCGTCTCCTATGCTACCTCGGCCGAGATGGCTGGAGAGCTTGGACCGTTCCCTCAATACGAGAAGAATGCCAAGCACATGCTGCGGGTGATGTATAACCACCGCCGCGCAGCCATCGGCGCTCTGGACGGGTACGATGGGTTGTCCACCAGCTTGGTTCCGCTCGACGTGGATACCCTGAATCGTTCCGGACCTCTGAATGAGGCCTGGAACTCCCTCGGCAGCCAGCTTGCCACCGAATCCAAAGAGGCTTGGGAGACAGCGCTGGACCTTGGTAAGAGGTATGGCTACCGCAACGCGCAGGCCACCGTGATCGCGCCCACCGGCACGATCGGCCTCGTGATGGATTGCGACACCACCGGCATCGAGCCTGACTTCGCCCTGGTGAAGTTCAAGAAGCTCGCCGGCGGCGGCTACTTCAAGATCATCAACCGGGCGGTGCCCGACGCCCTGCGGGCGCTCGGCTACCGCGAGCACGAGATCGCCGAGATCGAGGCCTATGCGGTCGGCCACGGCTCCATGAAGCAGGCGCCCGCCATCAACCCGGGCTCCCTGCGCGCCAAGGGTTTCTCGGACGAGAAGATCGACGCGGTGGAGAAGGGCCTGAAATCGGCATTCGACATCAAGTTCGTCTTCAACCGCTGGACTCTGGGCGAGGACTTCCTGACCGGCACGCTCAAGGTGCCGGCGGACAGGCTCAACGATCCGTCCTTCGACCTCTTGTCCTTCCTCGGCTTCTCGAAGGCCGACATCGAGGCCGCGAACATCCACATCTGCGGGGCGATGACGCTGGAAGGCGCGCCGTTCCTCAAGGTGGAGCACTACGCGGTGTTCGACTGCGCCAATCCGTGCGGCAAGATCGGCAAGCGCTATCTCTCGGTCGAGAGCCACATCCGCATGATGGCGGCCGCGCAGCCCTTCATCTCGGGGGCGATCTCCAAGACGATCAACATGCCCAACGACGCCACTGTGGAGGATTGCAAGAACGCCTACATGCTGTCCTGGAAGCTGGGTCTGAAGGCGAACGCCCTCTACCGCGACGGATCCAAGCTCTCGCAGCCCCTGAACTCCGCCCTCATCGCCGATGAGGACCAGGATGCGGACGATGCGGCGGAATCCGTCGCCGCCCTCCCCGCGGCAGCTAAGGTGGCTCAGATCTCTGAGCGCATGGTCGAGAAGGTTGTCGAGCGCATTGTAAAGGTCAGGGACCGTGAGCGCATGCCCGACCGCCGCAAGGGCTACACCCAGAAGGCAACGGTCGGCGGACATCGCGTCTACCTCCGGACTGGCGAATATAATGATGGGCGCCTCGGCGAGATCTTCATCGACATGCACAAGGAAGGCGCCGCCTTCCGGGCCATGATGAACAACTTCGCCATCGCGATCTCGCTGGGCCTGCAATACGGCGTGCCGCTGGAGGAATACGTGGAGGCCTTCACCTTCACGCGCTTCGAGCCGGCCGGCTTCGTCCAGAACAACGACCGGATCAAGTCCGCGACCTCGATCCTCGACTACGTGTTCCGCGAGCTCGCCGTGTCCTATCTCGGCCGCAACGACCTCGCCCACGTCGAGCCGGAGAACGCACCGACGACCGTCGGCCTGGGCAAGAATGACGGCACTTCGTCGGATTCTTCGGGAGTTGTACTCCCGATCTCGCGCGGATTTGTTCGGTCGGATGTGCAGGCGGTTGCCCAGACCGTCGCCATCTCATCGACGGCTATGATCCCTCAAGTCGACGGCAACGCCGCTTTGGCAATGCACCCGATTGAGAGTCTGCCGTTCCAGCCCCCAGCGGTGCGAGAGGAAGGAGAGCTCGCATCGAAAGTGGCATTGGCGAAGAGCCAAGGGTTCATTGGCGAGGCTTGCGGCGCCTGCGGCAGTTTCCAGATGATCCGTGCGGGCAAATGCACCTCATGCACTGCATGCGGCCAAAGCTCAGGATGTGGCTAGGGAGATCAACCCTTAGCTGGCGCCCATAAAGGCGTTGTTTAACCCAATTCTCCGCTCGATATCGCCTATAAGCGTGTCGTGCGGAGAGACCTCATCTGCCTTCATTATGATCCGACGATGCGCAAGTGCTCCAAAACTGGCTCCTATGGAAATCGCACCACATTTAGCCGGAAGCTGAATAGCAAAGTCCGGCGCTGCGCCCTTTTGGGTCAGATCAGACTAGTGCCCCTCGACGGCTCACGGGTGGAATTGATTATCGATGGTTTGTCACACGGACCATTTGACGACACTAGTGCCGCCCTTACCCAGGCATCAGCCCTTAAGATTGTCCGGACCGTGCCGTCCAGGAAGCCGAAGCCTCGGACCGAGCGAACATACGATCTGACCCCAATTCGCGGCTCTGATCACGTTGGTCTGTACATCGATGGAAAATTTGAAGGCGTATTCTCGAGTGCCGCTGCCGCTGGATCCTATGTCGCCGATCGTTGCCGCCCCGGACAATCCATGATGCCTCGGGCCATTCAGGCTGGACGTACAGCGCATATCTAAGGGGACGTAGCCCGTGCATATTATCGATGTCGAGAACCGACCTAGCGTCCTCTACGATGGCAATCGCTTGGTTGCAGTAGGGTCTCGCGAGATGTGCGAGGCCGTCCGCGATGATGCCGTTCAAGACTATATCGCCAGGTGTGAAGACGAACGCCACCGTCTTAAGATCGGAATGCACAGTCCGCGTGTTCAGAGGCAACTCGCTCTGGAATCCGCAGCGGCAAGACCTAGGATCGAGCAGGCGGAACTCTTCGCTTGAACTTAAGATCAGCACATAACGGGGCGCTTGTGCGCGCGCCCCTTTTTTGTACGGATCAACAAACCCCGTTTGCCACACTGATTAACGCGCGATGACCATCATCCGGGGTGCACAAGCCAGCAGGCATTTCGAGACGGCGTCCTTATTAGGACGGGAAATTAAATCCCCAGAATGAAACTGAAACAGCTTGACCGCCAGCGGCGCAAACGGTTTTGTATCCTACCATTCTATTTCGGTTTGATGCATTACAAGTGCGCTCGCTTGCTCCTGCTTCAAGAATGAGAAAGTAATAATATGTCTGCTAGAGCCATCCTTGCCCTCCGCGGAACCGATAAGGACAACGAGTCGTTCCGCGACTACGCAAACAAGGCTGACGGAGAAGGGGCCGTCATCACCTTCTCTTTCATGAATGCGGCCCCGGAAGGAAGCAGCGACAGGAAGGCATCGACCTTCTCGACCTACTCGGCTCAGGAGAAGGCGACGGTCTATGCCGCTCTCGGCTACATCTCCTCGATCGCCAATGTGACTTTCGTCGAATCTGACGCAGCCAATTCTCTGCTCGCCTTCGGTCAGTACGATTTCACCGGAGATATCGTCGGCAGCGGGATGGGCATCTACTACAACAAGGTGCTCGGTAGGTTCGAACAGGGCCAGGTCTGGGCCGACAGTCATATCAAATACAACACCAAGAGCGGCCAGGGCATTCACACCCTTCTCCATGAGATCGGCCATGCTCTTGGACTTCAGCATCCCTTCGAGGGACCGTACGCTCTGAGGGGCAAGGAACTCGCCTCCTCCGCCATGGGCTACGATTATACGGGCCCGGACAACAAGATGGGCGTTTATGACATCATGGCGCTCCAGGAGATCTACGGAACTCCGCAGGTTCGTCTTGGCACCAACACCTACAAGATGGGCAACGACAAGTACATCTTCGATGCCGGCGGGATCGACACGCTCGACGCTTCGGCAGCGAAGTACAAAGTCTCGATCAATCTTGAGCCCGGAAGCTGGAGCTACGTCAACAAGAAGGCGGGTTCTGTTATCTCTGATGGCCAGGTTGTTATCAGCAAGGCGACGGTCATCGAAAACGCCAGAGGCTCGAAGTTCAACGATACGATCACTGGCAACTCCGAGAACAACACTCTCAAGGGCGGCGCCGGGAACGATAAGCTCTATGGTGGCGCCGGCGATGATAAGCTCTATGGGGAGTCGGGCAACGACCTCCTCAGCGGTGGCGACGGAATGGACTACCTATCGGGTGGTGCCGGAAACGACACCATCTGGGGCGGTGCTGGCGCTGATCGGCTCTATGGGGGATCCGGGAAAGACCAGTTCAAGTTCAACTCCTACGGGGACCTTGGCGACCTGAATTCGTTTGATCGGATCTATGATTTTCGGGCGGACGACAAGATCAACTTCCGGAGCTTCGATGCTAACCCGGATGTCGCCGGCCGCCAGAAGATGACCTTCCTCGGCAACTCCACGGGCGACTGGAAGCTGAATGCTAACAAGGCGGGGCAGTTCTACTACAACACTGCCACCGATAACCTCGTTATAGACTCCAACGGAGACGGCGTCGCGGACCACTACATCGGCGTCAAAGGCGTCTCGTCCATGAAGGCCGCCTACTTCATGCTCTAAACCCAAAAGGGGAGGCCTCAGGCCTCCCCTTTCTTGTTTCGGGCATTGGTCTAGAGTGTCTCCGGAGCCGATCCCGGCTCCTTTGAAACAGATCGCGGAAACGTGTGCAGACAGATCTGCTAAAGGCAGCAGACCTCAGGATTCCTAAAACGAACGTTAACGCAATGGCGGCAGAGTAATCCCGCCAAGGCCGTGGGGAATTAGAGGTCGAACAGGAGGTCTGGGCGGTGTAGGGGGAGTTGTATGCATATCACTCCCTTCGCAACTGCACCTCTGGCCGCGGCACACACATTCTCCTTCGCACCTCATCCTGTCGCAGGTCGCTGTTCTAGTGGGTCCGTCTATAGAGAGCCCGAGGCACCCACAAGCAAGCACTCTATTTGGACTCATGCCGACTTTCGATGAGTACTGTGAGCACCTAACCTGACTACACAAAAGCGCCTCGACGTTCACCGAGGCTGAATTGTCCTGCAGAAGCAAAGCAATACATTCTTCGCGAGGACGATCGTGATCATCGAACGGATTTTGAGCGCAGTCTGCGCGGGTTCGGTCTTCATCCGACTGACACTCGGAACCGATTCGTCCGGCTATGCCTGAATTATTTAGACCTTCAACAGCTCTTGCCTCACAGCGACACGATCGGATCGAGTCCAGAATTCCTATGACGCCACCATCCTCTCGTGCATACGAGAGCTCGTATCCTGTTCCAGCGACAGGAAACCGACTGCATTGCTTATTCTTATCTGGCGTATCCTCAGGTACAGGGGTTGGAGCAAGTGTAATGTCGTCAGAATCACTGTTGGAGTCTGACGGAGTTGTAGCAGTGGGTGAAGCAGGCGCTGACCCAGTAGCGTCGCTCTTCTCCTTTTCGGCTAGCTGCTCTTGTAGTTTTTTTATGTTTTCCTGATCTTTTCGGCGCTGTTCTTCGTTTGCATTATCAATTTGAATAGTAACTAATATTGTAACTGCGGCTCCAAGTACGACAATGGGAGCAGCAGGCCCGGTGGCGGTAGCGGCTGTGACCAACCCAAGTATAAATGCAGTCCCATATTTTATGTTGTTCAGGGTCTGAGACGCATAAGGGTTGTTGACACATTCTGCAGGTTTCGCCTTGGCGATTACGTTATTCACGCACTGTCGATAGTGATCCTTTGCAGAATTGCCCCAACTGCCTATGTCGTCGCTGATATCCGGAACTTGGCCGCCGCCCCTTCCGCACGAACCCAGAAACGCAGACGGATTTGAAGGATCGAAGCTTGCAGGTGTCGCGCTCGGTCCTCCAGATACGCTACGCATCCGAACAAAGAGAGATTGCGCAAGATCTCTCTCTGTCGGCAAACCACAACTGGATGCCAGGAGTTTTGCGTATCTTTCCAACGAGTCGAGGAGAGTCAGTTTTGCTTCGGCATTTGTAAGATGATGATTGTTCTGAAACCGGGCAGTAATCGAACCCATGGGAGCAGGAATAAAATTACTTGGTGGTTCTCCACAAGCGGTCCGCCGAGCTCGCTCTGCGTTAGCCTGAAAGTTTGTGAATTCCTGATCGGTTGCTCCGATTGCCTTGAACCACTTCTTCAAAAGAACAGTCTGTGCTGCTGCGGCTCCCATCGAGTAGCAGTAATATTGATCAATCAGCACCTTGGCATTGGCCTGAGTCAGGACTCCGTTTGGTTGTCCCCTGGCAGGCACGATCGGCATTATGACAGCAAGAACGCAAGCCAGAATAATGATCTGAAGCATGATCGTCCCCTTACTTGGGATGCGTCAGTCAAATCACGGCGCGTGGATGATTCTGATCCTGTCGATGCATAGCGTCAATGACTTATCTCAGTGGGCCCGAGTGCCGTGTGGGGGCGGTCAAGATATTAGTCATCGGATACAAAATGCTAGATTTAAACCGCGGGATTTCGGCTTTGCTTGAGAGATTGTGCCAGCAGATCACAACGATCGGGCGCCGCCGCTGGACAGTGGTCAGGGGTGACGGTACATCCGCGCCACCCCTCAACCACGTCAGCCGAGTGCCCCACATCCCGGTTGCTGCCTTGATATCGCCGACATGGTTAACGTTCGGTTAATTCCGAGCACTCAAGGCGGAATTTTCGGCTTTATTTCTTCCGCAAAGCTTGGCAATTTGGGTCATCAAGATCCCCGAAAAGTAGAAATCAAATGACGCCCGTCCGTCTCGTACGAACGGCCAAGCTTTGGGTGCTGAAAGTGCACCTGAAAGGAGTTCGAATTGCGCTTTGATATTGTCGCCGACGTCCATGGACACGCATCCAAGCTTACCGCCCTCCTCTCCAAGCTGGGCTATAAGCTCAAGAACGGCATCTGGCAGCATCAGGACCGGACGCTGGTCAGCGTGGGCGACCTCATCGACCGTGGCCCCGAGCAACTCGAAACCGTTCGGATCCTCCGGCAGATGAGAGACGAAGGCTTTGCCCTGGTGACGATGGGCAACCATGAGCACAATGCCATCGGCTGGTTCCTCACCGATCCCAACGAGCCCTCTCGGCCGCTCCGGGCGCACAGTGCCAAGAATCGCAACCAGCATCAGGCATTCCTAGAGGCCGTCGGCGAGGGCTCTCCTCTCCACCGGGAAACGGTCGAGTGGTTCATGACCCTGCCCCTCTGGTGGGAGACTGATGGCCTTCGGGTCATTCATGCCTGCTGGCATGCTCGCGAAATCGCCATCATGAGGAACTTCGTCAATCAGGACGCTTCGCTCACAGAGGATGGCATCTATGCCTCTTTCGCCAAGGGGCATCCGGCGCACAACGCCGTCGAGATCCTTCTAAAAGGCCTTGAGATCGCCCTCCCCGCAGGCGTATCGTTCTTCGATAAGGATGGCCATGAGCGAACCAACACTCGCATCCGCTGGTGGGACGATGTGGCTACCACCTACAGGAGCGCTGCTCTCGTCGATCCAGAGACAACCGCTCTCCTGCCGGATATCGAACTCGGCCCCGAGGATCGCTTGGAGTACGACCACGCCGCCTCGGTAGTCTTTGGGCATTACTGGCTTCAAGGAAATCCGGGCCTGACTGACCGGCGCCGGCTCTGCCTCGACTACTCCGTCGCGAAGGGTGGCCATCTCGCCGCATATCAGTGGGACGGTGAAGCGGAACTCGACCCCAGCAAGCTGGTGTACGTCAGCTAGAGCGGAGCGCAGGCCCGAGAACGTGAGCCTGCGTCACCTCCCGACGTATAAAGATTCTATGCACCAAACAAGGGATTTGATCGCTTAGGCGTCGGATTAACCCTGGTGCTTAAAACGCTTCAAACCGATTGTAGTTAGGCTGGATCCGAATTAAAAGTCACAACAGTGAAGGTCTCGATTTGACTTTCCTATGGCGGATTGGATGCCCAGCCCTCTAGGCCCGATCCAAAGGCATGATGCCGCCCCGCCATACCGGTGCGAACCCGGTATATCGATATCTCAATCGACATTTTTAATCTGGTTCGAGTTCAAGCACTTTGTGGCAGCTGAGGCTCGGAGGTTAACGCGGGCGTCCTATGCTGACCGTTTCTGAGTTTGTCTTCACAGAGCGATCTGCTCTTTTGATCGCGATGGAGGTTGCGACCCTTGCTGTCGCCTGTCTTACGTGCGTCCATCAGTGGACACAGGCAGGCAAAATCCGGGGTTCCAAACGATTTGTCCTCAGAGGCGTGGCAATCGCGGCCGCGCTCTTCGGCCTATGGTCGACCTACTGGGTCGGAACCAGAGTGGTAGCGCCCCCTCCCCCAGATGGATTTGGGATCAGCTTAACCCTCCTGGCCTTCGTCACAGGTGTCGTTCTCACCGGAATTGGCGCCGGCATGAGCATCCGGGATCGTTGGAACCGGACCCGTGATCTTGTGACTGGCCTTGAGAACCGGGCCAACTTCATTGACAGGCTCGATCGTGAAATTGCCGTCCACCAGGCCAGGAACCAACAGCTGGCAATTCTCTGCCTCGACATCGACGGCTTCAAGGACATTAACGACCTCTATGGTCATACGACCGGCGACCATACCCTTCGGGATGTTGCCAGCAAGCTGGCGACGGTACTGAGCCGCGGGCAGATCCTTGCGCGGCTTGGCGGCGACGAATTCGCGGTTCTCATGCCCAATATTGAAAGCCCGACGGAAGTCCGCCTCCTTGCAGAGCGGCTGCAGAAGGCAGTTGCTGCCGGCCTTCAGGTCGAAGACCTTCCCGGGTCCGTGTCCGTGAGCATCGGCATTGCCTTGTATCCCACCGATGCCAGTGACCGGGCCGAGTTGCTCTCCTGCGCCGATACCGCTCTTCACCGGGTCAAGGAGGAAACGAGCGGGTCCTGCCGCTTCTTCGATCCAACGATGGGTGACAAGCTCCGCGAGCGCCGGACCATCGAACAGGATCTCCGCCAAGCCATTCAGGACGATCAACTCTACCTCGTTTACCAGCCCCAGGCGAAGATCGGCACCGGGGAGGTGACGGGCTTTGAAGCGCTGTTGCGGTGGAAACATCCCGTCCGTGATGACCTCTCACCCGGGCTCTTCATACCGATTGCGGAAGAGAGCAGCCTTATACTCACCTTAGGCGAATGGGTCTTACGCACAGCCTGCCGTGAGGCAGCAAGCTGGACGCGACCGCTCACGATCGCGGTCAATGTTTCTGCGCGGCAGCTTATTGATGAGGGACTGGCCGAGTTGGTCGAAAGCATTCTGGCTGACACCAGGCTCTCTCCAGAGCGCCTCGAGATCGAGGTGACCGAGACAGCCCTTATCAGTGATCCCAGCCGAGCCCGCCAAACGCTCAATAGGCTCAAGGCGCTGGGCGTCACCATTGCCATGGACGATTTCGGAACCGGCTATTCCTCTTTGTCGAATGTGCGGGAGTTTCCGCTCGACAAGATCAAAATCGACCGATCCTTCATCAAGGCGGTTCATGCCAATAAGCAGGCCGCCGCGATCGTCCGGGCCGTGCGCCTGTTGTGCGATGGTCTCGGCCTGCCCGTGATCGCCGAAGGAGTCGAGACAGCAGACGAACTCCACTTCCTCGTCAAGGAAGGGTTCACCGACGCTCAGGGCTACCTCCTGGGAGCTCCTGTGCCTGCCAGTGATATTGGACCCCTGGTCTTCGACAATGTCATTCCGCTGCCGAGCGCACGCATTCGCATAGTCAGCGAGGCGGCAATCTAATGATCATCAGTGGTCTGAGAGCGATGAGAGCCATGAGCAAGAGGGCGCCCAACCGTGCGCGATCCCTCAACAGGCTCAAGATTGTCCTGGTGCTCCTCGGCGCCGGCTTCATCATCGGGGCCGCGTACTTCCTATGGCTTATCGCCGACCGCCAGGACAAATTGGCAGGAGTTTCGCGCCTGGATGTGGCGTGGGTGGCGAACAAGGCCGAATCTGAATTCTTCCGCCTTCAGCATTCCCTCCTTGCCTATCGCACCGGTGACAGCGGCGTGACTGCTGACGATGTCATCCTCAGGTTCGACATCGTTCAGAGCCGCTTCAACATGCTGAAGGATGGAAACTTCGGTACCTTCATCCAAAGTAGCCAAGACACCAAGGCGGCGGCTGATCGGATCGAGGAGATCCGCAGAGCCGCAGAGCCACTCATCTACAGCATCGACAAGTCCGGTGCGGCCGTTCAAGCAACCGCGATACTAGAGCCCATTGCAACGATCCTGCCGCATCTTGTCGGCGTGGCGAACCAATATGTTGCCGACCTGATTACCGAGAATCATGTCGCCCTGATGGGCTTGCATCGCACCTTCACATTCATGATGATTGGGATGATCCTCTGCGGCTTCGGGCTGATCGCCTTCATGAAGTGGCAGAATGATCTGTTGGAGGGCGCCCATGACGAGGTTCAGGATCTGGCCAAGAACCTGACGCACCTGGCCCACCACGACGCCCTGACCGGACTGACCAATCGGGTTCTGTTCCGCCAGCGTTTGGACGCGGACCTCGACAGGCTCCGTACCCACGGCGAGGCGCTGACGGTCCTGTATCTCGATCTGGACGGCTTCAAGCAGGTTAACGACAAGCTCGGTCACGCTGCCGGTGATGAATTGCTGCGGATCGTTGCGAAACGTCTTCAGAACGCAATCCGGGCTGATGATATCCCGGCCCGTCGTGGTGGCGATGAATTCGCCGTCCTGCTCAGGGATCCTGTTTCGATTGATATTGCCGAGACAATCTCCCAGCGGATCATCGCAGCGATAAGCGCACCGATCGGGCTGGATCGCCAGGAGATCACAATCGGAACGAGCATCGGGATCTTCATGGCGAAGGATCCCCAATTGACCCGCGACGAAATCATGCGAGGTGCGGACAAGGCTTTGTATCAGGCGAAGTCCGAGGGTCGGGGACGATACCGCTCATTCGATATTGTCCCGCTGCCGGATCAACAGGTCGCTTAAGAAAAAGGCCGGTCCTCACGGACCGGCCTCTTCCATTACGCGGCATCGTCGGCCGCAGTGTCGCCCGTATCATTGGCCTGAAGATCGTGCATGAGCAGGCCTGCATTCTCGCGGATCTTACCCTCGATCTGGGCTGCGATTTCCGGATTCTCCTTCAGGAAGGTCTTGGAGTTCTCACGGCCCTGTCCGAGGCGCTGGCTGTCGTACGAGAACCAGGCGCCCGACTTCTCGACGACGCCAGCCTTCACGCCGAGGTCGATGAGCTCGCCCATCTTCGAGACACCTTCTCCGAACATGATGTCGAACTCGACCTGCTTGAAGGGCGGAGCGACCTTGTTCTTGACCACCTTCACCCGCACCTGGTTGCCGATCGGCTCATCGCGATCCTTCAGGGTCGAGATCCGGCGGATGTCGAGACGAACAGAAGCGTAGAACTTCAGGGCGTTGCCACCCGTCGTGGTCTCCGGGCTGCCGTAGGTCACGCCGATCTTCATGCGGATCTGGTTGATGAAGATCACCAGCGTGTTCGTCCGGTTGATGGAACCGGTCAGCTTCCGCAACGCCTGGCTCATGAGACGGGCCTGAAGGCCGGGGCGGCTCTCACCCATCTCGCCTTCAATTTCGGCCTTCGGGGTCAGGGCAGCGACGGAGTCGATGATCACGACATCGATCGCGCCCGAACGCACCATCGTGTCGGCAATTTCCAGCGCCTGCTCGCCATGATCCGGCTGGGAGACGATGAGATCGTCAAGGTTCACGCCCAGCTTGCGGGCATAGACTGGGTCGAGCGCATGCTCGGCGTCGATGAAGGCGCAAACACCGCCCTTCTTCTGGGCCTCGGCAATGGCGTGGAGCGTGAGTGTCGTCTTGCCCGAAGACTCCGGCCCATAGATCTCGACGATCCGGCCCTTGGGAAGACCGCCAACACCAAGGGCGATGTCCAAGCCCAGCGAGCCGGTCGAAATCGTCTCGACCTCGACAACCTGATCGCCGCCGAGGCGCATGATTGCGCCCTTGCCGAAGGCGCGTTCGATCTGCGCGACCGCTGTCTCGATCGCCTTCTTCTTATCCAAGCTCATAAAGGCTCCGCACGTCGTGATTTGGGATCGTGGGACCCTATCTCGATCCGCGGTGAAAGACCAGAACAAATCAAGAACTGCGCCACTTTGTCGGGGACAAAGCTTGGCTGGATCGCCGGATCGGGAGCACTTCAGCCTTATCTCAGATAGTGGAGCTTTGCAGCGCTGCCCTCATGCATCCTCCTCCCATGTGGTCTGGAAGCCTTAGGCGATCAGGAGTAAAATCGGCGTGTGGTGACGGATTGAGACCGTCGGCCACGGGCAGTCCCTTTCTAAGGGAGGACGCCATGATCTCCAGACGCAGATCGATCTTTGCTGCCGCCACTGCAGCGTTCACTCTGGTATTGGCATTCAGTGTCCCAGCCACCGCGAGACTTGCCTCAAACAGGCTTGCGTCAAACCGGCTCGCAAGTAACGCCTTAAGCGATAAAGCCACGTTTGATGCCCAAGCCGTGACCATTACGCACGTCGTACTCCCGGACGGAACGGCTTTCGCTGTCCGGTAAGGCAAGGCGGCAGCCGTGAGGCTCCCGGTCCTCGCGCTTGTGATGACTCTCATGGCGGCAATCAGCCTTCCGTCGCCGAGTTATTCGCAAATTGCAAAGAGCGACATTCAGGCTGTCGGGACCGAGTTCAGAATGACGTTGCCGGATGGGCGCATCCTAACGAGCGCCCAGCTGATTGGCGCTGTCCTGTCGATCGCAAGCCCTGATAACAGACGGCAGAAAGTTCGCATTGAGGCGGTTGAGCCGGATCCGAGCGACCCGGATCACGACATCCAGTTACACACGCTGTCGGTCCAGGATCCGAACACCGGCGCCTGGACCAATCTTTGCCTGCCCGGTCCAGACGGGATAGCCAAGGCATTTCCCCTAAGCGGCGTGTGGACGAAGGATGGGCGCCATCTGCGTGACGAACACGCCTTCGCGTTAATCTGTACAGGTGGAGCAATCGGCAAGTGCGTGCGATGGGGCTATAAGCCTTGGCGCTCTGCTGCGACTGGCGAGTCCTTATGGGACTATCACCAAGCCTGCGTGCGAATGGTTCGGGCTGATTACGGTGGAGATGGGGTCGGTCATACGCGCGATGACACGCCGATTGATGTCTATGATAGGCTTGGCATCCTCCAACCCACCCCGGATCCAGGTCCTCTAGGGTTTGAGGCTGCATGGGGAGTCGGCGGAGCGATCTGCGTTCGAAAACCCCGGATTCCTGGAAGCGTTTCGCTGGAAGAACTGGAGCGGACATATCCTCGCCTGATCGGCCAAACGGGAGAGCGGTGCCAGGAAGACAACCGAGAACAAGCCACGCTGATCTACAATCGATCGTAATGCCTGCGACATGCCAAGGTTGTCGACACGTCTGGACGACGCCGGCTTGGAAAAGTCTCAGCTTCAAAATTCCCTATAGATCCATTGTTGTCCTCCACTCACAGCGCCAAAGATAGCTGCGGGGTTTCGGATTCCTCGTCCGTATTCAAAGTGGACAGAGAGACCCCAAGGAGCCGAACCGCCTTTGGGAAGGGAACCAAAGCCGACAGAAGTTCAAACGACGCGGCCTCGAGCGCCGCCCTGCCCTCCACCATACTCGCCAGGGTTCGGCTGCGGGTGATCTGGTGAAAGTCCGCATACTTCACCTTGAGCGTCACCGTACGGCCCCTCACCCCGGTCTGATCGCAATGGCGCCAAACCTTATCGATGATCGGCTGGAGCGCCGTCTTCATAGCTTCCAACTCAGTCAGATCGCTCGAGAATGTGTTCTCGGCTCCAACGGACTTCCGGATCCGGTCTGGGCGCACCGGACGATGGTCGACCCCTCTAGCAAGCCAGTAATAGTAGCTCCCAGCCTTGCCGAACCGCTCCTGCAGAAATTCCAGCGACCGCCCCTTCAGGTCGAGCCCCGTGAAAATGCCGAGCCTGTTGAACTTCGCAGCGGTCGCAGGGCCGATCCCATGAAATTTCTGGATCGGAAGCTGCTCCATAAACGCCGGCCCCATCTCGGGCGTGATGACGAACATACCGTTGGGCTTACGCTGATCCGACGCCATCTTTGCCAGAAATTTTTGGTATGATATACCAACCGACGCAGTCAGCCCTGTCTCCTGAAAGATCTTCGCTCGGATCTCACGCGCAACTTGCGTTGCATACGGAATGCCCTTCAGGTTCTCGGTGACATCAAGATAAGCCTCGTCCAGCGAGAGGGGCTCCACCAAGGGCGTGTACTCGTGGAAGATCTCTCGGATTTGCAGGGAGACTTGCTTATAGACGTCGAAGCGTGGCTTCACGAAGATCAGATCGGGGCACTTGCGGCGCGCCGTCACCGACGGCATCGCAGAATGGACGCCGAAGCGGCGCGCCTCATAGCTGGCAGCCGCCACCACGCCCCGCTCTCTCGAGCCGCCCACCGCGACGGGCTTCCCCCGGAACTCTGGATTGTCCCGCTGCTCTACACTGGCGAAGAAGGCATCCATGTCACAATGTATCACGCGACGATCGGCAATGACCTCGCCCGTTACGGCTTCTTCCGGCCTCGGATCGGCAATGACTGGATCAAGGGTGAAGTCCAACGTGGTCCCCACGAATGGATACAGGCTATCAGGTCACCTTAGTAATAGCATTGCCTGTTCTTCATTTGTACTCCCCACCTAGGATTTCCACCTGTTTCCTGTCGGGCCGCCGTTTTTGAGATCGTTTTCGATCAATCCCCGAAAATCTCAGGAGCGTCCGATGTCCGCTGACAAGCATAAGGGCTTGGCCATACGCACTGCCTACCTCCGCCTTGCGGCCTCCCGCGGCGAGGCTGGCTTTGCCGTTCAGGTCAAATGGGCCTACGCCGTCACTTCGTATGTCGAGGATCTTCTGAAACTCGGACACCTGCGCCGCACCAGGCAACCCGCCGGCAGCCGGAAACGCGTCACCTGTATGGTGATTACGCCGAGCGGCGAGAAGTGCCTTCACGACACCCTCGCCCGCCGCGGGCAGGACTTCGGCCCGATCTCCCTCATCCGGACCGTCGATCCACGAAAGATCCGAAAAGAGGAGCGGCGCAAGCTCGCAACCGAGGCTGCCGGATACACGAGCCGCCGCGTCTACACCGGCATCCGCCATTTGGATGCTGCGCTGGCGGCTCGCCACCTCGAGCGGATCAGACGGGCCCTCGCCGGTTCCGCCTCATCCCTCTCCACGCAAGCAATCGCCTGAGGAGTTCCATGAACCTTGCTGTCCCGGCTGCCCTCGGTCTTCTGTTCGCCTGCCTGTTGTGGGTCTGGATCCGGTCCTCTGCAAAGCACGCCATCAATCCACGAAATCTCTGCGTGATCGACGGCGACACCGTCTGGATTCTCGGGCCGGATCGATCCGTCGCGGAAAAGGTCCGGCTCCAGAACGTGAACGCGCCCGAACTCCGGCGCCCGCGCTCCCGCAGGGAGCTCAACAAGGCTGTTGCCGCGACTGAGTTCCTTCGGGATACAATCGAACGGGCTCGCTCCGCCACCATCCGCAGGAGGGGCAAGGATCGATACGGGCGAACCCTCGCCCGTATCGCAATCGACGGCTCCGACCTGGGCCGCCTCCTTGTCCGCGCTGGCCATGCCAAACGCTGGACCTGACCAGTTTCTTATCCCTACGCTGCAGCGGAGCGACGGCCGGCCTTCTTTGCGGGCTTCTTCCCCTGGGCACCGAGGCCCATGCTCTTGGCCATCTGGGAACGCTGCTGAGAATAATTCGGGGCGACCATCGGATAGTCGTGGGGCAGACCCCACTTGAGGCGGTATTCCTCCGGCGTCAGGCCCACTCCCCTCAGGTGCCGCTTCAGGGTCCGATACTGGCGGCCATCCTCCAGGCTGATCAGATAGTCCGGCGTGATTGTCTTTTTGATTGGCAGCCGCGGCTGCAGGGGCTCTGCCGTCTTGATCTCCGCAGGACCACTCTGGATCGTGGCGAACGCCTTATGCACGTTCTCGATCAGCGTCGGAATGTCCTGCCGGACCAGGGAATTGTTCGCCACATAGGCAGTCACGACATCTGCCGTCATCTGAAGAAGGTCGTTGCTCGTCGATGCGGTGGCGACTTCAGGGGTGTTCATAGAGATACTCTCTTCGGTTCTAAGCAGTCCGGAGGGTATAGGGGCGTGGTTCTGATAGGACCACCTTCAAAGGGATGCTCAGGCTGGAGCAAAAGGCTATTGGGATCTTCCATCAGCGTTTGTGTTCTATCCGGGATCTGCTGTGTTCTTGGACTTGCGGTCAACGGACCAGTTCGGCACCTAAAATTGCGGGGCAGTTAAACCCCGGGAAGGCATTTATCTTCCAATTGGCTCTATTCCAAGCCGCATCGTTGATTTTTCAAGCGCGGCTCTGGAAGGATCGATCGGTTAGAGCAAGGCTATTGGCGTGTTCCAGTGGCGTTCGTGGTCTAGTCGGGATCTGCTGTGTTTTGGATTGGCGGTCAACGAACCAGTTTCAGGGCGAAAAATGGCGTCTATTCTAAACCCCGTAAGGCGTTCAAATCGGTCGGAGAAATCCTCCTAATCTGTTGTTCTCTTTCTTCTTTGATGGCCTCGAAATCGGTTCAAAAGATCAGGAAAACCCCCGAAGGATGCTCAGGACAAGGCAGTCAGGCGGGAGTAGCTGATCCAACACGAGAGTAGAGTACATGATCGCGATCGACACGACCTCCCGGTATGGCACCGTCGCCCAGCTGCGCGACCGTTACCGCCGCATGTATGAGCCGACCCACGGCGCTCTCAAGTCGATGAGCCTCAATCTCATTTCCAGCGAAAACCGGGCGACGCTCGTCCTCGGCTTCGCCTCCGCAGGGCAGGCTCGGAAGATGACCGCTGAAATTGCCTTCGATCCGGGCGAGACGACTGTTGCCAGCCTCGCCTCGCGCTGGCACTAGCCTCGGAACTAGGGGCCGCTCCGGCGGCCCCTGATTGCTTCGCAGCCATTTCCAATCCGAGACCTCCCGCATGTTCGATAATCATTTTCTGCGTGATGCTGCCGGCCGCCTGGTCGTTCAGGCCTACATCGATGGCGCTTGCTCTGGGAATCCTGGTCCCGGCGGCTTCGGCGTCGTCATCCTGGATAGGCACGGCAATGCCCATTCCCTCTCCGGTTTCGGCGGCTCGCAGACAACGAACAACAAGATGGAGCTTTCGGCCGCCATCGCGCTGCTTGATCATTTTAAGGCGGAGGAGTGCAGCTTCACCATCCATGCCGACAGCCAGTATGTGATCAAGGGCATCACGGAATGGATCGTCAATTGGAAGCGCAACAACTGGCGCAACGCCCAGAAGAAGCCGGTCGAAAACCAAGATCTCTGGCAGGAACTCGACCGCCTCGCGTCGAAGCAGCAGATCAAATGGCAGTGGGTCCGCGGCCATAACGGCAACCAGTACAATGAGATGGCCGATCAGCTGGCCGTCAACGCTGGCCGCGGCACCGTCCTGGAGCCGGATTGGAGTGGCGCGGACGAACAAAAGCGCCCCTCGCCGCCGAAGATCCAGTTTCCGGTGAAATCGCCCGAGGAACAGATCATCGCGCAACTCGAACGAGCACTGGCGACAGGCTCACCCGCTGATCTCAGAGACGCCGCCCAGGCTGCCCTCGACCTCCTGAAATCCCGCTAACCGCACGCCCAAGGACAGTCATGACGACGTATGCATCCCAGGCTCTGGTCTGGGCACGATCCCGCTCGCTTCAATCTCTGAAGGCTAAACTCGACGCCGCGCCCGTGCTGGCCGCCGTTGTGGCATTTCTCGTGTTGGCCTTTGTCGACCTAATCTTCGACACCTCGCTTGCTTTCGTCTTTATGATCCTAACCGTGGTGCCGGCGGCGTACTACTTCGTCGCGGACCGGGTGCGACCGAGTCCCGTTCAGAAGCGCCTGGGGACTCTTGCAAGCTCCTCGTTCCAGAGGTTCGTGTCACTCGCCGAGATCACGGTCGAGCCGCCCCTCGTTCAGAAGAAAGCGGGTCTCCTCCTCATGATCGACCGGCGATCCCGCCAGGTTTCGGATCGTATGGAGGTTTACCGCCTCGTCCAGGAAGGATCGCTCAAGAACAAGTTCTTGGTGCCCTCGACCATCCGGTTTCATCGCGACGGCGTTGCTGAGATCGAGATCAGCCGCAATGACCTGATCCCAGTAAGGATCAGAATTGACCTTCGGCGCGGCTTCAATCGGGTCACCCTCCGGGAGACGGTACCCGACGAAACGAATCCGTACGTGAACCAGGTCCGCCGATACCTCTTGGACATCCCGCTCGACAGCATCGCCGAGATCCGGAAGGCGAGGATAAAGATCGCCCAGTTCCTCAAGGTCGACACCTGTCCAGCAGAAGAGCGTCCCAACAGGACTGCAGCGATGGCTTTCGCCAACGACCGGCTCGATACCCGCAAGAAGGAGCTTTTCGGCGAATGACTGATGGCAAACTCATCACGCGCGAGGAAGGGAGGTTCCTCGTTTCTCTGCTCCTGTTCATGCCTTCCTGCGCCGCCGTGACGGTCGCACTTGTTGCGCTTATCGGCCTCTTGGTCGACTAACCCCCTCAGATGTCCGAAAGACCATCCATGATCAGTCCGCAGTCCATCCACTCCGCCGAAGCAGTTCTCGAAGCACTCGCAGGCACAACTCGCGCCGGTCTCGCCATCGAAACGTACGAGCGCACGGCTGGAATGGTCGGCGACACGGGTATCCAGATCTGGCACCTGATCCTGTCCCTCATGGATCTATGTGAGGCCCAGGGATCGCATTTCGATGTGCTCCTCCAGAAGGCCCAAAGGGCGTTCGCCAACGACATGGCAGGTAAGCCCGATACCCAGGTTCAATTTTTGCTCTTCGACCTCATGGCCCTTTGCAAATCAAAGGACATTGATTTCGCCGAAATCATTTCAAACGTCCGGGCCGAGCGCCCGATCATCAACGGAGATCCTACCGATGCTTGATCGACAGCAAGCGCGTTCTGAGATTTTGGAGGCCGTTCGGGAGATGGCCAGGGAATACCCGCAGGCCGAATACGGTACCGCGCGTGAGCAGTCCGGGCTACTTGGCCGCATCAAGCGGATCTGCGAGAACATCATGCCTACCGCTCGCCTGTGCTGGGAGTTTGTTGGGTTAGATCGTTCAAAGCTGGTCGACGAGTTCACCTTCACCCAGGAGGACCTGAGGAAGGCCAGCCCTGGCAAGCTGTACCCGCATCAGGAGAAGGCCTTAAAGGCGCTTCGGCAGACCAGCCAAACCATCCTTCAGGTCCGGTAAGTCTCCCGGATTAAGGGATGCAGAACCATTGCATCCGGGTGACCTTGTCCTTCCAGATGTAAGTCCACGTCAGAATGCTCGTGCCGGTGTTGAAGTAGAAGGCATGCGGGAAACCGGCCCTCACACCAGCCCCGAATACTCCGGTAGCGTCCTTCCTGACCAAGAAGCTATCGCCCTTCGGGTCGAAGACATCGCCCTTCTTGGTCCCGAAGCTCCATTCCGGTTCGCCTGGGCTGTAGCGCGAATACATATGCACTTCGTGGGCATTCTCATTGATGACGAAGCGATCAACCGAACCCATGCGCTCTGCCTCGACAGGATCGCTAATCAGTGCACAGCCGAGCGTCAGCGCCGAGACGGGGCCGCCTGCAAATCCCAAAAAAGCAGCCAAGAAGAAGCACTTCGAATTCATACTCTCGTCCCGTTATCGCTGAAGCCGTCGCCGTCTCAGAAATCCTTTGTCTACCAAACGGGTTCCTTACACAATCCGGCTCCGCTCTCTGGGGCTTCAAGGCCTTGATTGTTAACACCACTTGTTCCAACCCCGACAGAGCACCCGATGAACACCACAACCGATCTTCCCACTGGCGAAGTGCGAGCCTATTGCGACCTTCATCGGCGCTGCAGCTCCCTCAAAGCAATGACCGGTGAGAAAAAGGGGAAGGTGGTCGCGAAGCCAAAACAGGTTGTACTTCAGGACGTACGCTTCGAGGTGAGCCAGGCAGGCCTCCGCCGGACCCGCGAGGAAAATGTCCGAAGCGTACATGCGTTCGCTCGGGGGCATGTCCGTGACCAGGACGTTGCTGCCGTGCGTGATCATCCGGATGCCGTCCAAATCCGATACAACCCGCACAAGTTCGACACCTTCGTCCGTGCCGATACTCTAGAGCCCGTCGCAACCGCCCAGGTGTTCGCAATTGACGGCAAGCTCTCGTACGCCCTCGGCGTTGCCTGATCCCATCGCCCTTTCGACATCAGTTCATCGCTGGAGTACCCCATGAACGCTCGTTCGCCTGTTCTGGTGACAGAGGCCGACATCCTCCAAGCCTTGCCGGTCTTGACCTATGATGAGATCCGAGCTGCCTCAGGATGGAGCCGGGGCAAGATTTACAATCTTGCTTTGAAGCATAATGCCCGCAAGACCGAGGCCCGTATCCGTGAGCGGGTTACGGAGCGCAAAGCCCGCCAGCTCGAGAGCCTCGCTGCCCTCATCGATACCACCGCAAAGGCGGATGTTCTCGATTATCTGGACTCCTTACCTGACGGAGCGGCTCGCCTGATTCTGAGCTCAATTCCCTACAATGTCGGGAAAAGATACGGTGATGGAGCTTCTGCGGACCAGATGGCCTTCGTCTATTTCATGGGCTGGACAATGCAGGTCATCTCAGAATGCGCCCGCATCCTAAAGGACGGCGGCACCCTGTTCCTTCAAGTCGGATCGACCCGAGACGAAACGGGAGGCCTTGCCCCACTCGATGCGCTCCTGTTCGAACCGCTGAAGAAGACTGGCCTTACATTTCAGTCCAGGGTGATTTGGACACAGCCGCACGGTCTCACGCCCCGCGGCCGCTTGGCGGAGCGTCATGAGACTGCTCTAGTATTCTCGAAGGGGCCGAGCCCTGTTTTCAACCCGACACCGGCTCGGAAGCCGCAAAAAGGGCCAGGCAAGCGGGCTTTTAAAGGGAAGCACAAAGGAAAACTCTCTTCCCACCCATTAGGTGCCTGGCCGTCTAATGTTTGGGACGATATCGGCAATGTCGGCCACAATCATCCTGAACGGACCGGCCATCCCGCGCAGTTTCCCTTAGAACTCGCCCGCCGGGCGGTCCTCGTCTATTCGATGCCCGGGGATCTCATCATCGACCCTTTCTCCGGATCGGGGACAACCCATGTCGCCTGCCGTGAGACGGGACGGAGCTTTTCCGGGTGCGACCTATTCTATGAGGACCTTAGGGCAAAGCGCCTCGCATCGGTGGAGCCGGATCTCGTCTCACACCTCCCTGGCGTCTCCGACGAGACGCTTGCCGTCTGGCAGGCGGAGGCTCGCCGCGTCGATGCGCCGGCCCAGACCAACCTTCTCGACTTTCTCCCCTAATGAGGGCCGACCGATGAGACGCCACATCAAGCTCACCGAGCTTACGCATATTCCGACTCCGAAGTCGGATACCTACGGCCCAGTCCTGATGGAGCAGGCCCGGACCGCGCAAGTAAAAAAGAACCTTCGCTGGGACAATGCCCTAGGCATCCTCAGGGATGACGACATTGGCATGAGAGCGCGGTTCGTAAACCAGTCCGATCACGAACCGCATGACAATGAGGAAGACGTCATGCAGTGGGTCTTTGCCTCATCCATCAAGAACTCGGCGAGCCGGATCAGCCGCGGCTTTGAACCCTAGCGGATAACCGCGGCTTAAGGCATTCACGCTACATAGTTCATTGAACGCCCGGTTTCGGACTGAGCAAACCTCCTAGCGATCGATGCCGCTCTACCTCAACACGCTCTTCGCCCAAGCTAATGTCCCGCCCTCGGACATTCGTCTTCTGAGGCACAAAGACCCTCGCTCGGCCAGAGGGCGGACGCCGTACGAGCTATGGAGGGACGATAGGCCTGCCTTCGAGCTGTACCAGGGCACTCAGAGCTTTGGAAATAGGCCGAAGCTGCAGACAGGCTATTGGGCATCCTTCGTGGTCACTCCGGCCGGGGAAACTCTCCTCGCCGGTTTTTACCGATGCCGCTATTTAGGACCCTC
Source organism: Microvirga yunnanensis (assembly GCF_025460875.1). NCBI lineage: Bacteria > Pseudomonadati > Pseudomonadota > Alphaproteobacteria > Hyphomicrobiales > Methylobacteriaceae > Microvirga > Microvirga yunnanensis. The sequence goes on along the minus strand of NZ_JAMXFI010000002.1, from coordinate 72,851 downwards.
CACGGGGGACCGAGTTTGGCCCCATGCCGACGGGATCGATCTTGCCGGCACCTGCGACATCTACGATCTCGCTCTGGAGGAGCAACTCAACGACCTCGCCGGCCGCCTCGTGATTGATTGGGGCGCCTCAGAACGCGCCTGGATCCAGCGGGCCGACAATCAGAACAAGGCCGTTCTTGAAATCCGGGCAGCATTCCAAGAGCCTGAGTTTCCCGGGTTCGGCCGCTTCCTTTCACCCCTCTCGACGCTCGAAGGACTCCCGCTCTCCTGGCGGACTGCCCTTTCGAACTCCCGCGGGGTTTATCTCCTGACTTGTCCCAAGACCAAGGAGCAATATGTCGGCGCGGCCTATGGCGAAAGTGGGTTCTACGGCCGCTGGCTCGCCTACGTTAACGGCGGCCACGGCGGTAACGTTGCCCTCCGGAGCCGAGATCCCAGCGACTACCAGGTTTCCATTCTAGAAGTCGCCGGCTCTGCCAGCACGGTCGAGAACATCATCGGTATGGAAGATCTCTGGAAACGCAAGCTCCAAAGCCGAGAAATGGGCCTGAACCGGAATTAGGCCATTCATTATTTCGAATTAAATTGCTTGCAGACGAATTGTTAAAGCGGAGATCAGAGCAAGGGATCGAATTCGATCTTTTGGAAAACCCCAGGAACTTCGATGATTCGAGAAATTCGCGGCAATGCTCTTCAGACCGAGGCGATGATCATCGGTCAGGGCACAAATTGCATCGGCGCAATGGGCAAGGGCTTCGCCGAGGCCATTGCCGACACCTGGCCCCACGTCAAACGCGAGTTCAAGCGGCTCCATAGCTCGGTGCCGACCGTCCGCGGCACTCGTCCGAACACGTCCGTTGCTCCCTCACTGCTTGGTACCGTTCAGTTCGTCGGCGTGACCGAGGTGGGACTCCGCCGGCGGCTGCGCCCTAATCTGGCGGCCATCGCCAACCTTTTCATCCAGTTAGAAGTCGGTACCGACCGCCGCCGCGTCGAATACGACGCCGTGCGCTCCTCGCTCACCTCGGCCCGGGATCAGATGCTGGCAGGCATCATTCTGGATTCGCGCCGTCCTGATGAGGTCATTCACCCGACGTCACTCGCCCTCCCCCGGATTGGCGCCGGACTTTCTGGCGGCGACTGGCCGATGATCAGGGCCATCATCGATGAGGTCTTCCGAGCCTCCCCGATCGACGTCACGATCTACGTGCAATAAGGAGCCGACAGCTGATGCCCGTCCAAGCCGCTGCAGCCCTTAGCCGTCAGTCTCGCCACGACCGTCGGATCGGCCGTGCTGAGGCAGTCATCCCACACGGGGATTACTGCTACCGCATCACCAGCGTCGCCACAGGGGCAGACGGAGCGCCGTCCCTGAAAACCCAGTGCTGTCCGTACTGGAAGGGCCGAAAGGATCGACCCGAGCAACGCTTTGGATACTGCCGCCTCCTTAAGGTTGGGGACTACACCCATGGCCGCACGCCCGATGGGAAGCCGCGTGCCACCTCGCTCCTCTGGGACCAAGTCAAAGAGTGCGGCCTCAATTCCGAGCCGGTCGCCATCAGCAGCTAACCGCTTACAGAAAGTTTGACCCATGCAATTTGAGGAGATGGCAGCTGCCCTCGAAGCCTCCGGCCGCTATCGCGTCCTGCGCGAGCTGGTCACCGATCCGGAAGCGTTCCGCCCTGCCCCCGATCCGAAAGATCTCCCGGTCGGACAGCACTTTGGCCTCTATGTGGATACGGAGACCACCTCGCTCGATCCCAGGAGTGGTGACATCATCGAGCTTGCCATGGTTCCGTTTACCTTCACGGATGACGGTGAGATCATTGAGATCTTCCAGCCGTTCCAGCAGCTGCAGCAACCGTCCCAGCCGATCCCCGCCGCTATCACTGAGCTGACTGGTATCGATGACAGCATGGTTCAGGGGAAAATCATCGACCTTGATGCCGTCGTTGGCCTCGTCTCAGCCACCGAAATCTGTGTGGCGCACAAGGCCGCCTTCGATCGCCGCTGGCTGGAAAAGCTGTCGCCGATCTTCACCACGAAGCCCTGGGCCTGTTCCCTTTATGAGGTCCCTTGGAAAGACGAAGGCTTTGAGAGCGCGACACTCAGCTACATCGGCATGAAAAGCGGGTTCTTCTTCAAGGCACATAGGGCCGCGCAAGATTGCCTCGCCGCCCTCCAGATCCTCAGGCTTCCCCTTCCGAAGTCTGGACGCTCCCCGATCTCCTACCTGCTGCAGGCCTCCAGAGCGATAACCTGCCGCGTGAAAGCGCCCAACACACCCTATGAGCGAAAGGACCTTCTCAAAGCGCGGTCCTACCGCTGGTCGGATGGATCGGACGGCTCACAGAAAGCGTGGTGGATCGACGTTCCCGAAGAGAAGCTCCAGGAGGAAATCACCTTCCTGCAGTCGCAAATCTATCTGCGCCCAGTCGATCCTCCCGTGCGCCGGATCACCGCCCTGGAACGGTTTTCCGCAAGAGCCGATTGAAGCCAAGATCTGAGGACCGGCGGAATTCAAATCGCTGGAATCCCCGAAAGGAAAAGGGAATGGACGATCTCGCTGAAATGCTCGTGAAGCCCCGGCTCGCCTCGATCGGGATGGCGGTTCTTGCCGCCAACCTTGAGCCTGTCCCTCCTTACGCCTTCGTCCTGGATCGTGGCATGGACCCTGAGGAGCGGCTTGAAAACGCAATCCTCTGGAAGGCTCTCAAGGATCGCGCCGGATCGCAGATCAAGGCCTATGACGATGTGGGGAAGGTCCCGGAGGGCGTCACCCATATCTTCGGACGAGCCGGCCATCGCAGTGATCTTTTCCGTGACGGCCTGAAGTACCCGGGCCCGAATGAAAAGACCCTGCCCTATTGGACAATGCCGGGCTTCCTTGAACTCGCCGGCCGGTCCACCAAGCTCTGCGACCTCGATCAGGCGGACGCTGAAGTCCAGCGGCTCCACTTGGAGGGCAAGGATGCGTTTGTGAAGGCCACGCGGGACAAGTATTTCACCAAGCAGGTTCCCGTCGGCACCTCGCTCTGGCAAGCCTTGGATGCCCTGGTTTACTCCTTCATCGACGAGGAAGCCTGCCTGCTGGTGCAGGAATACGTCGAGATGACGTATGAATACCGACTCTTCATTGTCGATGGACAGGTCGTAACGGGCGCCGGATGCATCCCGTGGAAGACGCCGTTGGACAACATCGCCCTTTATGACCCGGCGATGATCGAGCATCGCGGAGATATTAAGGTAGGCGGACCCGCGATGTCCAACCTCCGGCTCGACCAATATCTCTCTTTCGCATCAGAGGCGGTCGACCAGCTCGGAGGTGGCAGCTTCGTTCTAGATGTCGCCATGATCAATGGCGAGGTCGGGATCATCGAGCTGAATCCGATGCGGCTGGGTCAGGTTGGGCTCTACGCGGCCAGAGTTCCTGCTCTTGTTGATGCGGTTCTGGCGCATTTCGGGTAAGCTGCTCTTCAGCATACCTCCTACACAGGCGAATCCTTTGACAGATCCTCCCTCAAAGGAACATTCCCCACGCATCAGCGCCGAAGAAATAGAAGAACGTCGCCGGGTAGTCGAAGCCGCAGCCCATAGCAGCCTCATGTCAGGTGCGAAACGCGACCCACGGACGGATCCCATCTTCGACGCATTCGTACGCGGCGAAATCGAACTGTCGGACATGATACCGATGATCAAGAAAGCACTAGGCGTTAAACAATAGGCGCCCAATAGAAAGGGCCGGCGATCCTGGTTCACGCCGACCCGTTGGCCCCATTATGTATCGCGGTCTGGTCAGTGCCGCTTGCCAGCCTCGCCGATCAGGCGGCCGATCCGCTTGTTGTCCACGAACCCGGCCTCAACCTCGCGCAGTTCCAGGAGGAGCCGGACTTCCAGGGGCAGGCTCTCGTCCGCCAGAAGGGCCGCTGTCAGCTGCTCCCGCGCCTCGGCGACATCCGTCTGAGAGACAAAGCCAGCCTTCACATCGGCCAGGACGTTCATTGCTCCGGAAACTACGCTCATTTTGAATTCCTCTTCTTCAGTGGGGGGCAGGTTGCAGGCCCTTCCTGCAACCCTGCCTCTCCGGCGAGGAGCGGAGGGTGGGTGCAAGTCCCGGTGCAGAGCCCGAGACGAAGTCCGAGGCGTGCCGATGGGTGCGCAACGCGGTTGCTCCGGAGCCGCAGGCGATGGTGCGACCGACTTGCTGCATCCCGGAGGACAAAGCGGCGGCTTGCAGGGAGGTGAGGCAGAGCCTCCCTTCCTGGAACGGGGTGACGACTCCAGGTCTATCGCTGCAGTTCGTCCGAGATGAAATTCCGGCTTCTGGACCAGATTAAATACCCCGCTCATGGGTGCATGTTCCTCCTTTGTTCTCGCTCTGGATCACACCCGATTTCCCTCCCGTCAATTCTGGTTAACGAATTATCCCCGCTATCCCACGCAGTGATGTTCGGCCTTCGGCCGCCAAGTTCTGGCCTGAGGGCGTGCCGCCCTCCCCGGCCCATAGCGTGGAGATCGTCTGACCCGAAACGGGTCAGCCATTCTGGAAGCAAGAAGCCGTATTTATCCTCCTGGAAAGGACACTTCGATGGTCATTCTTTCACCTGAGGATGCCGCGCGCCGGTATCTCACGCTGTATGATGGAGACATCGCTCGAGACGGCCACCTCGAAGCTCTGGGTGACAACGAAACCGAACCTTCGAGAGCGGCTCAGAAGTTCGCACGCGAGTACGAGGACCAAGCGAGCCCTGAAGACTTCGCACGGTATTTAGAGGTCTTAGATCAGCTCCTGAAAGAAGGGGGAAACTCTGCTTCAGGAAATCCCCAATGAAACATATGACGTGTATCGATTTCGAGGTTGAGACACGCACGGTCACCCTCAACGAAAAGCATTGCATGCTCCTGTCGGACTGCCTGCGTCACGTCATGGAATCCGACGGCGGACGAGAGAGATTTACGGCTCTGTTCGACGTTTTCCACGGTAAGGAGGGAACATTCACTCTCACCATTGCGAAATGGTACGAGGTCGAACATGCCGTGATGGCGCTGGAAGGCTTGTTACAAGAAACTCTCTCTTATGAGACGTTTCCGGAGCGTCATCGCGCTTTCGAGGAAATCCACCGCCTTATCGACGGCGAGGCCTAACAGTCTTCTTGCAATAGATGTCCGGCCCACGGCCGCCAATATGGCCCTGAGGGCGCGTCGCCCTCCATGCTACGGCACAAGGATGTTCTGACCCAGAATGGGTCAGCCATTCCAGAAGCTGGATGCCTAATTCCCCGGATCAGAAGTTTTCGACCCCCAAAGTTGAAGGGCTCTAAGCCAACAATTCAGGCGGAAGGGTAAAGACGAAAATCCCCAAAAGATCAGCATCAATCGAACAGCTAGGTCGGAAGGGAAGACTTCAAAATCCCCAAAACGAAAAGAGGCGGAGCTCAACCGCCCAGACGACACCGATCGGTCACCTGAGACAGGGACCACATCATCACCAGCCTTTGGCACAACAAGAGAGAAAGCCAATCATGGACACGGCAGTGAACGACAACCAGGTTTCGAATAACGTCTCTGGCACTCAGGTTTCCCAGGATCGCTCCCCGGCATTTCCGGTGCGCGGCCACCTGTCGGCAGTCGAGGTCTCTAAGGACAAGAACGACAAGCCCTATGCGAAGGCCAAGCTGACCTTCACTCGTCGCAAGGACAACCGCGAAGTGACCGTCACGACGATGGCTTTCGGCAAGGCCTTCGACAGCACGCAGCACCTCTTTCAGGAGGGCCCGGTCGCCCTCTACGGCACTTTCGAGCGCAACGTCTTCCGCGTGATCAGCGAGGCGCTGCCGCCGAAGGAGCAAACAGCGGCCTGATCCATAGCCCCCGGATCTCGGCCAGCTTGGGAAAAGCCACCTTGGTTAAGGTGGCTTTTCTTTTGAACGAATTTGTAAACCTCCGAACCATTTCAAAACTCCTTGGTTTCTCCCCCTCAACAGGAACCGGACACCCAAGGACGAAATCCCCGAGGATAAAGATGGCTGCGAGCCCGCTCGTATATCTCGATATCGATGGCGTCATCGTCACAGATCGGTCAACGAAACTCGGCGGCGCCGGCTACATACCGCCTGGGTCCGCCGCTATGGTTGTCGATATCCTCGACCAAACAGGTGCGCGTCTGGTTGTCGCAAGCACCTGGCGCCGCGACGCCGACTGCCGGGATAAGCTGGCTAAGGCCGGGATTGGTCAGGATCGTTATTTCATAGATTGGCGGACGCCAGATCTTCTCCCGGAGGAAGAGATTGCTGACGTTCCGATCCGAGGCTCCGAGATCGATCGTCATCTGCAGCGCCACCGGCCTGCTCGGTACGTCATCATTGATGATGATCCAGGCATGCTGCCGCACCAGAAGCATTTCCACATTCAGGTTGACCCTAGCATCGGGCTCACATGGACCGATGCGGAGACAGCAATCGCCCTATTGCGCGGGTAGCGGAGTGCCAACTCCCAGGATCTGAATTCCAGGCTCAGTCCGAGATGAAAGGGATGAATTGAAAATCCCCAAAATCAAGGAGAGCCACGATGTCCGGTTACGATCGTTTTTCGTCTCAGGAAGCTGCCAACATCCAGGCCTTCGGTTCTGACGTAAAGGACGCAACCGTCCTGCCCGAAGGCAACGGCTTCGTGGTCCAGGTCGAGACGGCCCAGGGCGACTTCTTCTCCCTCCCCCACACCTCCTACGCAGCCGCGTCGGCCACGGCCGAGCGGCTCCTCTGCGCCTAATCGCTTTTCACGGAAAGGAAACACGATGCCGGATCATTACCGCGTCATCGATCGAGAAGGCAGCCGCCGGATCGAGTCACGCCAGCTTGCCAGATCGACGGCCTCCACGAAGCCTGGGTTCCTGCGGCTGTTCTATTCGCTGAATCCGAAGGCAACGCGTGGGTACTTCGGGGTTCGGCTCCACGACGATGGCGCCGACATCCTTGATGGAAACGGCAACACGGCCACGACCTTCATGCGGGTTCGGCCCAGCGAGCTCGGCCGATACCAGAACCACTGACCATGTCGGGATTGGTTTACCCGCCTCTGCTACGGTGGAGGCTGGAGAACTGGCCAAAGTCCCCTGACCAGGGGGACACAGCCTCTTCAGCCTTACAGCCGCAGGATTCCGCAGTCATGGCAGACCCCCGTGAAACCCTTCTCGTCGCTTACGACGCCCTGATCGCGGCTCGGAAGCACAAGGAGGAACTACTTCCTGCGCGGATCAAGACCCTGAAAACCGATCCGGAATGGACCGAAGCCGTGGCGCGGGAAATCGCCTGCCATACCGCTTTCGATCTCTGTGCTCTTGCTTTCTGTAAGGAACTGCGACGTGAATCTGCCCAGAATGATGCTTCACCTCCCCGCGACGGGAGAGTTGCTCGACGTAAAAGCTCTCGAGGAGGGTGAGATCCTCGGCCTGAACGAAGGAGGCCATCTCCTCCAGTGGGGTGTGGAAATTGGGATCTACACACCTCAGGAGACGCCCGAGGAGTTTGGAGCTCACAACGTTCGCCCCCACGAACTCCGTCGGCTCAAGTTACAGGTCGAGGGGCCGACGGCCGATCTCCTCTATCCCCTCAGCACCCAGGACAAGAACACGGTCATCGCGGCTCTTTTCCATTACCATGAAGATGGCTTGGGGGAGCCCTTCAAGCGGTCGAATGAGGTCCATCTCCTGGCCTCCGGAGAGGCCGAGGACCTCAACGAGGATATCTCGCTGGATCAGGACGGGGTTCAAGAACTGCTCGACCGTCTGAGGCATTCGGATGGGGTGGTCCCGCACGCTCCGCCCCCCGTCCCGTTCGATCCAGCAGAACTCAGCCACCATGATCTCTGCCTCGCCCTCGAGGAAATGCGCCGCCGGGGCTGGGCGGTGGCCGCCTATGATGTCAACGACGTTGACGCCCTGATCAGTGATAGCATCGAGCTGGCCCCCACTGATGAAGAAATTCGGACCTGGTTGAAGGACAACCAGGACGATCTTCAGGACCGCATGTGCGCAGCGATGCACGAGGCGATCAACGCCGAGTGGAACCGTCGCGGCGGCTAAGAGGTAGCCTCACAGCCACGATCTAGCGTCGGCCAGACCGACCACCAGCGCGGGAGGATTCATCCTCCCGCGCCGCATTCGTTTGCCTTCCCTTCAACGGAGATCTCGGACCATGGCATACCCCCCGATTGCAGTCGCAAATACGCTGATCGCTCGCCACGCCGCTTCTGGCGGTATCACTCACAAGCGGATCCAGACGCTCTGCTATCTCCTGTATGGCTGGTCGATCCCGATCCTTGGAAAGCCGCTCCTGACCGAAGCCCCGGAGGTCTGGAGCGAGGGTCCAGTCTTCGGCCGCCTGTTCGCTCAGTTGTCATCCTACGGGGATGCTCCGATCACCGAGCCGGTTCAGGTCAAGGGGTGCCCGGCCGTGCCGGATGAGGACACGATCACCCACGAACTCATCGAATGGGTGGACGAGCGCCACGCCGGGCTGCCCGAGGCCAGCCTGAGCCTCCTCGCGCACGGTCCAAACTCACCGTGGCGGCGGGTGGCCGAAGAGCATCACTTCCTCCTGTCCGCGCCCGTCGAGATCCCCCAGGCGGTGATTGCCCATCACTTCACCGCCCAGGCGCGGCAGGTTTCGCTCATCCAGTAGAGCCACCGCACTCTGGGACCCGATCGATGGTCGGGTCCACCTTGTCCCAGCCGATTTAAGTCCACGGAGGCTCCGTTGCCGAAAAACCCTGGCGTATTCACCGAACAAGGCCTCGCGTCCCTGAAAGGGAGCATCGCTGCAATCTGCAGATACCCCTACAATGGCGAACGCTCATTCGTCGGATTTGCCACCAACGTGGGCGGCGGAGCCTTCGCGACGATCTCAGATGGCAAGATCAAACTCCCTTGGGAGCAGTGGAAAGGGGCTGGCCCCTATCACGATCTTCGCATCCACCTTCTGGACGGCACCGGACGAGTTTACTGGGTCGACTGGGTCTATGAGACCCCCGTTCTCCCGATCGCCGTCCTCCAGGTCCGCGGCGATGAGATTGAGCGCTGGCCCAATCCTGAGATCGCCACCATCGCGGCCATGAATGGCAAAAACCACGTATGGCGCATCGGCTATGCCGATGGTGTCTTCGGGGATAGCACTCTCAATCTTAACACGCTCGGAAGCGAGCCGCCCCATGTCGTTAAAGCCGGCTGGATCTCCACCCACCCGACGATGACGTACTTCCGCGACGGTGCCGACGCCGCGTTTGGAGGCAAGCACACGATCGCAGCCCATGTGTGCTTCGATTATCCGAACCGGAGCGATCTGGGCGGTCCAGTCGTCGACAATGAAGGACGCCTTGCCGGAGTGCTGGTAGGAGCCGATCTAGGATCCCAGGAGACCCATGTCGGGGCATATGTCCCTGCTCAGATGATCATGCCCTTTGTTGGGGCTGGTCGCGCCGCCAAGATCTATCACCAGTTCCATGGGGCACTTTACTCGGTTCTGCACCAGATCGACGAGCAAGAGGCTGCGGCTTCCGCAGCTTAGGAAGCATGGATTTTCTATCCAACTGAGAATGCGCAGAAGGGGAAGTTGAAATCCCCAATAGAAGAAAGTGGCCTTGAGAGGAGGCAACAATGAAGCTCTAGATCAAATCAACGTCCCAGCCCAGAGTGGCTTTCTGACATATACCTGCCTCATCCGTTGGTCCTTTTGACCGTTCTGCAGGGCTTCAAAACAAGTATCCTTTTTGGCCAGGTGCTCGCAACGAGACCTCAGCCTCTGATCGTCGCTGACGCGGACCCAAGATCCACGGGTCTAAAACATCGGATAGTATGGGCACCGCTCAAGGGCTCGCTACCTCTCGGGCGTCGAAGGTGGGTTGGCATCCCAGGATCACCGCCAATCAGATTTTTAATTCATTTGAGAATGTGAAGAAGGGGAAGTTGAAATCCCCGCAAAATCGACCTCAGAGGAGGTTAAGATGAAACGTTAGATACGCTAGCTGCTTCCGACATTGATAGTCGACAACATACCTGCCTCATCTGTTGGCCCATTGGCCGTACTGCAGGAACTCTTTGACCAAAGTAGCCTTTTGGCCAGGTACACGGCGGACATGTAACCCGACCGTTGCCTCAGCCTCTGATCATCGCTGACGCGGATCCATGACCCACGGATCTAAAACGCCGGGTAGCACTGAGCACCGCTGACGGGCTCCCTATCTCATCAGGGACGAGGGTGGATCGACCTCCAACTTAAAGGTCACCTAACGAAAGAAGCCGCGAGAGTGCCACATGGGCCCTACGAATCTCGCGGCTTCTTTTGTGCTCGTTGAGCCAAACCCCAAAAGCCACCCCGGTCAACCTCTACTCAGTCTGCGAGGCAAGTTTCCAGCGCGGTGGGTGTCCGGACGTTTCTTGGATTCAGAAAAGATCAGCGAAGAGGAAAAGGTTCAATCCCCGAAAGGGAATCAGATTTCCTCAGATCAAAAATGAGCAAGGCTCGTTTCAATCCCCAAAATAAGGATCAGTTCGATGACAAACGCTGCCAACATCTCCGCCGTTTCCACCGTCGCCAACGACAACGCCCAGAAGCAGCGCACCTACCCGCGCATGGTCACGCCGAAGACGATCAAGGAGGGCTCGAACAAGAACGGCACGCCGTTTGTCAGCTTCGTCGGCGAGTACACCCGCCGCGGCGCCAGCAAGCCCTCGACGATGCTGCACACCGCGAGCGGAAAATCTCTCGATGCGATCCGCGAGCAGCTCAAGGAAGGCCAGCCGATCCGCGTCTTCGGCATCTTCGAGACCCTGCCGGCCACGGAGGAGCGCAAGGAATCCAGCGTGTTCCGCATCATCGGCCTGTCGACGCCGCGTGAGACGGCTCCGGAGGCAGCCGCCCAGACCGAGATGAAGGAAGCCGCGTAATCGGCTTTCGCCACCTAGGGTCGGCGCAGGCGCTAGCCTGCCACGGCGCACGCGGCGTGCCGACCCTGCCACCTCCGCTCCAGACAGGTAGGTTCTGGTGAAATATCTCCTGGCAAAGTTCTACTACTGGCTTGCCGCCTCGACCAATGATCCCGGCAAGGCATCGAGCTATCTTGATCGGTCGCACGATCTCGATCATCGCGCCGACCCCCAACACCAGGTTGAGGATGACGGCTCCGACGAGGAACCGCTGCCCGCAGCCTAAGGGCACCCGATGCCGGAAACAAAAGCCGCCCTCTCGGGCGGCTTTTTTCATGTGCGCTGCGAGGACGGTCTCGCTGGTGTGAGTGAATGGAGGTCAACATGGTTGCACAGCTGATGCGCTTTGCCCTGGGAGTCGTATTCCCGCTGGCTGTCGTGGGATATGCCCTCAGCAAGGGCGTCTGACCTGATGGGACTTCTCGCAAAATCCGTCCGATTTGAGGGGATGGAGCAAACCAATGCCGGCCAACCCAGCCGATGGGAGGGGCGTGTCTCGTTGCTATCCATCAGCGAGAAGCTGACGGTGGAATACGGCCGACAAGCAGGAGCTTTGACGGTCACGGTCGGAGACGACGAAGAGACCGTCCACCTTGAGACACGCTCCCCCTTCGATGCTCAATGGGAGGAGATCACGCCGGCGGTGCAGGCTATCGCCGCCGTTTCCCTCCTGGCCGAATTGTCCGACGTCGACTTTGTCGACCCGGACGACCTTCCTTGACACAGTTATCGAGGAACCTTTGATTTAGGACTTCGTCCAAAGCTCTTTTTCTCGATCGTGAAGATCGAACCAGGGTGATTTCGAAATCCCCGAAAGGAAAAGGGCTCGCCGATGTCTCGCATCTATAATGAAATTCGTGGTCAGCGCCTCGCCATCTCGGAGATTGAGACCGCCCAGTACAACCTGTCCAAAGAGCGCTGCGAAGCCCGGAAATCCGTTCAGGCCGATATCCGCGCCCTCTTTCAGAACCTTCCCGCAGGCCTGCGGCACCTCACGCACGCGTTTTTGGCCGCCGAGGGCAATCGCTACCTGCTGATCGACCTCGACGGTCCTGAGGGCGGGATTGTCAATGGTGCCCGCACCCGCTTCACCCTCATCGACATCTGCCCGAGCCTCGCCGGGCTCGCTGCCTGGGACGTCGCCCGCGATGAATTCCTGGGGGAGGTGAACGAGTTCTCGTTCCGTGACTCCACCTTCTGGCCGGACTGGATGGTCTATTCCGACCACCCCCAGAAGCGGAAGGTATGGACGGACGGCGCGTTCCACGCCGGCGTGAAGTCGGGCTACTTCGGGAAGATCCTGCTTCCGGTGGCGGGCCCTGCCCTCGCACACCCGGCTTTCGCCTGCTTGGCGGACTACGCCAGGTCCGTGATTGAGCGCAAGGATGCCAACATGGAGCATCTGCGCGCCTTCGACGCTAGGTTCGACGCCTATGATGCTCAGATTGAGGAGATCGAGCGGAAGGCCGAAGCCTTCGCTCGGACCGAGGGCCAGGACCCGGAGGTCCTGACGGCTCACAACGGTGAGCTCGCTGGCCTGATCCGGACCATGGATTGGACCTACGACATGGCCGACCTCCCCAACCGCGCTTACGCGGAGCAGGAGCGTCGGATCCGCTCGCTGCTCTCGGCGCTGCCGGTGGACGACGCAGTAGTACTGTTCGTCCATAACGCCGGAACCAACTGGGTGAAGGCTCCCTATTACCTCCAGTGGCACCCGGAGGTGAAACAGGTGAAGGCGGCGGCCTAGGCCGCGCCTTCCTCAATCAGCTTGGCTATTGCGTGCCGATCCGATAGCTTGCCGCCAACAAAGTAACATGCTCCGGTGCCATGACGCTCCTGCCGACTCCCACATGGGATACCTTCCTTCGGACCGTTTCCACCCGAACCAACGGAACCTGGCTTTTCCGGGGGCAGGCCGCTAAGAAATGGCCTCTCACCCCATCCGCCGGCCGCGACCAGTGTGTCGGAAGCGCGGGCTACCGTCGTGCCGACGAGTACAACCTGTTCAAGGACTTTATTCGGGAAGCTAAACGTTACGTCGAGAGTGGCTTCAGCGAACTTGAATGGCTCGCCCTGGCACAGCACCATGGCCTTCCCACCCGCCTTCTGGACTGGTCCACCAACCCTCTGGTTGCGGCCTGGTTTGCCTGTGAGAAGGAAGAAAACACGGACGACGGCGTCGTCCACATGATCAACGTGCCCTCCTTGGACAGAAGGGATGACGTACAGCCCTTCGATCCCAGATTATCGGACGTGGCTCTCGTCCAGGTCCCGCCGCGCGTGGGACGGATCACTGCCCAGCAGGGCCTGTTTTCCCTACACCCCGACCCAACGGCCAAATGGACGCCCGGCCGCGCTCTAAGGTATCATACCCTTGAAATTCCCGGGGCTGAGAAACCATTTTTCAGGCAGGCACTTGATGCTTTTGGGGTCAACCGTGGACGCCTAATGGTTGATCTCGATGGACTAGGCGCCACGCTCTCTTGGAAGTATCGTACACGCCTGTAGCGAGGTCTCAAATGTCGAAAACCCAGTCTCGAGATGCCGGAGCAGGGGTCAAGAAGCGGAGTTCCGCTGGATCGCAGGGCGTGAAGAAGCGAGCGGCAGAGGCATTGAAGGGCTTCGCGGGTGCTTCTGAGGGCAAAGCCGGAGGCGGAATCCGGACAACTGAAGTGGCAAAGGGTTTCGTTAGGATCCATGCCAGAGAAACCCTTCGTCCCACAAAGGAAGTCACTTTGGAGGTTGCATCTCGCACGGACCAGTCCCTAGGTGCGTCATGGGGGGTCCGCGGCAAGGTAACCTCCTCACAGTTCTACGGTGGCGAGCAAGTGATCAGTCCAATGCCGACCGAGCCGGACACTGTCCATGTGGCTGCCTTCGTTCGCAGTTTCGATGTCCAGAAGCACCCGTCGTGGAACGAGGTGAAGAAGGACCACCCCAAGGCGAGCCTGTTCGTAACGGAATGCTCTCCCGACTCGGTCGAGATCGAGTCAGGCGGGAAGTTCAGCACACGCGCCCAGCTCCTGGTCGATGTTCCGGTGAAATATCCTGATGGCTTTGAGGTCGAAGGCTCAATGACCGTGCCGGCCTTCGTCACAGGAACACTCAAAAATAACGGCGATGTGGTGATCAAGGAATTCAGGCTGAGCGTGGATCATCCTGCTTAGATTACTGCGGATACACGAGATGATCGAGAACCCGGCCTGGTGCCGGGTTTTTTATTGCTCGGATATTGGCTCGTTCTCTCACTCAATCGAGCGCTAAGGGAAATTCAGAAAATACCCGAAAGCAAAGATCAGGTTTCGCTTCAAAGAAGCGGGAAAAGTTTGGTCAAAATCCCCAGAAAAAGGATGAGTTCGATGACAAACGCAGCCGTTGCCACCTCCGCCACCACCGTCGCCGCTAACGACAACGCCAAGCAGCAGCGCACCTACCCGCGCGTTGTGACGCCCAAGGCAATCAAGGAAGGCAAGAACAAGAACGGCACCGAATTCGTCAGCTTCATCGGTGAGTACCGCCGCCGCGGCTCCGAGAAGACCTACACGATGTTCCACACTGCGAGTGGCGCTGCCCTCGCTGGACTTCGTGACGACCTGAAGGAAGGCCAGCCCATCCGGGTCTTCGGCGTCTTCGACGAGATGCCGGCCGACGGTGAGCGGAAGGCAAAACAGGTTTTCCGGATTATTGGCCGGTCGGTCCCGCGTGAGCAGGGTGCCGAAGAGATGCAGCAGGCCGCATAAGGACTGCACGAAGAGAGAAGAACGAGCCGCCTTCGGGTGGCTTTTTTCATGGGCGGATCGGGCGTGTTGAACGCACCGATCGATCACATCACCAGGTGTCTTACGCCACGCAGGAAAAGACATCAGTTGCTCTCTGGTGAGAGCGCAAGAGTTTTTGTCAAATCCCCGGAAAGGAAAGTTCGATGACAAACGCAGCAGTCGCCTCCAACGTCGCCACCGTCGCCAACGACAACGCCCAGAAGCAGCGCACCTACCCGCGCATGGTGACGCCGAAGACGATCAAGGAGGGCTCCAACAAGAACGGCACGCCGTTTGTCAGCTTCGTCGGTGAGTACACCCGCCGCGGCGCCAGCAAGCCCTCGACGATGCTCCACACCGCGTCAGGCAAGTCTCTGGCGGCGATCAAGGATCAACTCAAGGAGGGCCAGCCGATCCGCGTCTTCGGCATCTTCGAGACAATGCCGGCTACGGAAGATCGCACCGAGGGTCAGGTGTTTCGGATTATCGGCCTGAGCACGCCGCGTGAGAGCGCTCCGGTCGATGCCGCCCAGACCGAAATGAAAGACGCCGCATAAGGTCAAGTCCAAGAACGTGGGACGATAAAGAGAGCCGCCTTCGGGCGGCTTTTCTCATGGGTGCGGAGGGCGTGATTACGCACCATCCGGAAAGCGATCTGAAGGTCTCCGACAGAAAGACGAGAATTCAGGTTCCTGCAGAAAAGTGAGCAGAAGCTCGGTTCAATCCCCGAAAAGGAAGAGAGTTCGATGAACGACAATACCGCCACCTCCGCCGCCGTTTCCACCGAGACCCGCGCCCGTTCGTACCCGCGCACGGTCACGCCCAAGACTATCAAGGAAGGCAAGAATAAGAACGGCACGGAGTTCGTGAGCTTCATCGGCGAGTATCGCCGTCAGGGCAAAGACAAAGTCTACACGATGTTCCACACTGCGAGCGGTGCAGCCCTGAGTTCGATTCGCGAGCAGCTGAAGGAAGGCCAGCCGATCCGTGTCTTCGGCGTGTTCGACGAGATGCCGGCGGATGCCGAGCGCAAGAGCAAGCAGGTTTTCCGGATAATCGGCCTCTCGACGTCGCGCGAGCAGGCTGTCGAAGAGATGAAGCAGGCCGCCTAATCGGCACCATGAAGGAGCCGCCCTCGGGCGGCTTTTTTCATGCTCGATGAGGGTGCCCCGGAATATCGCTATGTCGCAGGGCGACGAAAGGTTCGCACAAGCGCTCTTTCTCATATGGTCTGTTGCGGAACGGTGCCCGCCCACCGTCATGAGGATTCTTCGATGCGTCACCTCCTTGCGGTTGCTGCCATTTTGTCGGTTAGCGTTGCGGCGCTGCCGGCTCAAGCAAACGATACGATGGCCCACTTTGCGGCCGGAGAGCTCGTTTTCACTCAGACCGACGCCGTGAGTATGGTTTCAGAAGATCTGTTCCTCTCGACCGAGGAAGTCCGGGTCACCTACCGCTTTCGGAATCTCACCTCCCAGGATGTCACCGGTACGGTGGCGTTCCCCATGCCGGAGGTTCGCGTCACGATGTCAGACGCAGACTACCCCGATGGACCCGAGGCAAACCCAATGCGGTTCTCGGTTACGGTTGACGGGCGGCCACTTCCCATTCAGTTCGAGGCGAAAGCGATGGTCGAGGGCCGGGATGTGACCAAGGTCCTTCGAGACTTAAACATACCGGTTCCACCCTACGCTGAACGAGTGGATGCCGCCCTTAAGAGATTAGATCGTGCCACGGGCGCCCGCTTGGAAAAGGAAGGCATCATTGAGCTTCAAGAGTCCTACCGGCAGGACGGCACATCATACAAGGAACCGCTTCCAAAGTGGGCCCTAGCTGGGTCTTATCATTGGCAGCAAACATTTCCGGCTGGGCGGGACACAGTCATCCAGCATCGGTATAAGCCCAGCGTTGGAGCCACTGTTATCTCCTTGGAGTCCATGGTCACCGCCAAGACCGTAGAGGACATGTACCTCATCGGCGAAAATTCCTGCATGGACAAGGACTTCATAAACGGTGCGAAAAGGTGGGCCGCCCGCGAACTCAGGCGCGACAAGGGTGCGAGCCAGCGTATGCTCGAGTACATCCTCGTCACTGGCGCGAACTGGGCCGGTCCCATCGGCACCTTCACGCTGACCGTCGACAAAGGACGACCTGACAATATGGTCAGCTTCTGCGCCGAGGGTGTTAAGAAGATTGCGCCAACGCAGTTTCAGATGGTCAAGAAGAACTTCAAGCCCAAACAGAACCTTTCGGTGCTGATCCTGGAAGCAGGAATCTGATCGTTCTGCTCACCATCCTCGCTCAATTGCGGAGCATCTATGACGAATACGCTACTAGGATCCTTGTTAACTGCAGCATTGATCACGATTTCAAGCGGGGCAACCGCAGAAAGCTACAAGAGGCACTGCAGCTATTTCAACTACACGACAAACGAGTCGTATGAAGGAGCATGTACCGAAGTTGAGCTTCCTTCGGCGGAGCTTCCATTCAAGCGGGAATACCGGTTCAAGAAGAAAGTTGTACGCGTCACAATACTCCAGTCAGCCGGGATTTGGGCCTCGATTGAGCTCAACGGCAAGCCTGGAATGCGATACGAGATTGATCGGGCGAACTTCTCTTACAGCAGCCGGGATCTTTCCGAGACTCTCGATACAGGAAGCCCAAAGTAGGCCTTTCTGAGGGTGGATACCGGAGCAAGCCGCCTTGAGGCGGCTTTTTTCTTGCGTGAGCCCGCAACCCACGCTGTATAGAAGAGCCACACAGTGAGGAGAGCACGGTGGCCAAATCCGTCAGCCCGCAGGAGCAAGATTGGTTCTTTGAGCGTCTGCGTGGCGCCAGGGTGGACGTCAATATGTTCTTGATCAACGGGGTGAGATTGATCGGGCGGATTGATCGGTTCGACCGATACACTGTCCTCCTCACCCGAGGTTCAAGCTCTCAAACCGTCTACAAGCACACGATCTCGACGATCGCGGTGCCGGAAGGCTTCGAAATCAGTCCTCCCGAAATGTAGCGATGTCAGGCGGCAACATCTTCGGGAATGATCCTTCCTAGATTTTTGGAGCCTTGCGTAGACTTCCCCGATCCTCTGGCCTCAACTTTGGATTTCCCCATCTCGTCACGTATGGCCTCATAGCGAGCGACATACTCGTGGTTTGCTCGGGTGATCTCCCTGAGCTCGCCTTTAAGCTCACCCAGCTCGGCCTTCAATTCAGCAATCTGTTCAGCCTGGTTGTTATCCTGCCGGATCTGGGATCGGAGGTCGCGGATCGTCTCCTGCTGACCAGCCAGTTTCGCCTCGAGCTTCTTGATCCTGCGCTCCGCCTCCGCCAGCAACCGTTCCGGGCTCTTGATTTGATCTGCAGGCTGAATTGCGCCGGCCATGGTAACTGTAACTCCGTTTCTTTGGGGATTTGTAGGAACAAAATAGGAACGGAGGAGAATGGTCAAGGAGACAGCCTGTCGCGCTAGCGTCTGGGCCCTTGGAGGGCACAGCTAGGATCATCTATCAGGAAGGGGCAGCAAAAACTCAAATCAGAAATCCCGCAAAATGGATGAGATGAGCATGCTCAAGGCGACGATGTATTTCTCTTACGGACGCGACTCACGGTCGGGTCTGAAATCGAAGACGACATTCGACGCCATTCTGGCAGGCGAGCGCAGCTCGACGACACGATTTCCATCGTGGCCAGGATATGAGCGCTGGAAAGGTCTGAAGGTCGGCGATCAGGTCAGGTTTTATGCCGATCGCGACATGAAGGGACGCTATGTCGATGTCACCGTCACCGAGGTTCCCAAGGTGATCGAGCTCGCGAAATGCAGCGAGGCGGACCTCGCCGCCTGGTCAGAAGCCGAGGGCTGGAGCCAGGCCGCCGGCCGTCGCTATGGAGGGCAGTATGGTCCGGGTCTTCAGATCCGGTACCGGCCCGTCGCCACCTCGTGAGGAGACGATGAGAAAGTCATTCTCTTTCCCATACTTCGTCGTGAAGATCGGGTTCACCCTCCTCGCACTCTACATCACGGCAATCTATCTCATGACCAATCTGCCCATCTATGGGCGCTCGTACTTCAATTGGTTCCTTGCCATCGCGATTGTGACGTGGGTTCTGGTCCTTATCGGCCTAGCCCACGAAACCCGCCTCACCTCCCGTTTCGTCGGGCTTTTCGTCAAAGGACTGCCACCCAGGTGGCTGCGGATCATCATGGACCTTCTCGATCGCTACACTAACAAGGATGGCCTCCTCGCACGTCTGGCTGCTGTCCAGCGCGCCGAAAACCTCGACGCGACTGCTCTTGCCGCTGCCGTGAAGCAAAAGGTCGTAGGCCAGGATGTTGTGGCGGACGAGGTTGCGGCCACCCTGCGCCGTCGCTTGGCCCAAGTCGCACGCGACAAGCCCGTCGGCGTCTTCCTGTTCGTCGGCCCGCCCGGCGTGGGCAAGACCGAAATGGGCAAGCAGTTCGCTCGCAACTTGAAGCGCGGGTTCCTCTTTGAAGATATGTCGACCTGCAGCAATCCTGCCGGCGCCGAGCGCCTCTTTGGCGTGCCGCCTGGATACTCAGGCTCCGATCGATATGGGAGCCTCACAGGGGGGCTGCGGGATCAACCCAACTCCTTCGTGCTCCTTGATGAAATCGAGAAAGCCCATGTCGACGTCCAGAAGCGGTTTCTGACTGCCTGGAATGATGGCTTCGTGACCGAAGCCTCGACTGGCCAGAAAGTGCCGACCAACCGGGCCATTTTCGCCGCAACGACCAACGCAGCTGCAGACCGGATTGGCGAATTGGCTCGGGAGATCACCGACCGCGATAAGCTACTGACTGCGGTTCACAACGTGCTCAAGGAGGCCGGTTTCCCGGCCGAGGTGTTGAGCCGAATTGATGAGGTGTTCGTCTTCAACCCGCTTCAGGGGCTCGACCTTGCCCGGGTGGCGATCATCCAAATCGTTAATATCGTGGAGAGTTACGGCCTCGAGCTCGACCAGGGCGGGATTGACGACATGATCCTGTTCGACGCCATGCAGCGGGCCGAGGTTCTGCAGACTGCCGGCGGTGTGCGCGCCGTGATCAGAGCCCTCGAGAAGCGCATTGCCGATGTCCTGATCGAGGCCAGGCAGAAGGGCGCTCGCCGCGTCAAGCTCACGATGAATGAGTCGGACCTTGATATGGTCCAGGTGACGATCACCGGATAGGAGGAGCACCATGTTTGATCGGCTGGTTCCCAGACCCATCCGGAGGCTTTGGAATGAGGCGTCAGTCTGGCGCTGGTGTCTCATCCTCGCCGTGTTGTCGACGGGCATGCTCCTGATCGCCTCACCGCCACAGCCATCAGCGGCCACCGGCGCTACCAAAGTGGCCACTCAACCCTTTGCTAAAGCTGGCACAGCCGCCCCTTGAGGCGGCTGCGTCAGTCACGGGGAACATCCACGTAAGTAATCCGGCGACCCGTAGCAGCTCTGGGGCCGCCGTTCACCTTCAACGATGACCGGTTCCACCATCCACCAGTCCTTTTATTCAAGGGGAACCCGCCGCCTCAGGCTTCGTACCGCGAAGTGGAAACGTATGCGTGACAGCGCAATCCCCAGCAGCTTGCCGATCAATGTACTGGTGAAGACCACGAGCAATCCCAAGGCGACCGTGGATTGCCAGGACCGCCCGGCAACCGGCGCCACGACCGTATGGGCGACCCACAGTCCCGTCGCACCGAGCATGACGATCGCCCCAAGGCCACAGCCGCAGTCGGTACGAAGCGAGTCGAGACGCCGCTTCACGGCCGCCGCCTCATGAGCGGGCAGCGCCGTCAGCGCTAGCCGCAAGCTACGATCGTGGCTGATCCTACTCATGTCACGACAACATGCCTGTCAGCGAGGCAGTCGATTGGGAAGTTCGCTATGATATAGTCCCAGACCTTCTTTGCTTCGTCGTGGCTGAACTGAGGCTCGCCGCTGAAGCAGAGGTATTCCGGGATCAGCCACCCGCTCCACCAGCTATGGTCCTTCGGGTTGACCATGATGCGGTCCAACCCATCGACATGGCAGAGCCCGAAGGTGTGTCCGAGCTCGTGGATTGGCACCCAGGTCCGCACCCAGTTTGGGAGGCCATGGCGGTACAGGGCGCCGGTGCCGCCGTGGTTCCCGATCTTGCCACCATCTAGGCAGGTGTTCGTGAACATGCAGGCCGCGTATCCCGTATAGGAATCGTTCGCTACGAACCGGAAGGTGCCAAAGATGACTGGCTTGCACAGTAGGTCCCTTGCGCGCTCTACTGCTGCGGGATCCTGGGGACTCGCCGGGTCACAACGGAATCCGGGCACGGAGGGTTCCCGGTTAAACGGGCTTCTCGCCAGGACATCCAGCACGGCACAGGAATTGTGCTGGCCATCAGGATCGGTGATGTTCGCCTGGACCTGGGTCCGTTCGGTGAGGTGAACGTCCTGTAGGTCGACCACCAATTTCAAGCCGATCGTGTCGCCTTTGATCTGGATGTTGTGGATCCTGTCGAGCAGCGCCGAGTCGCTCATGGCATAGATCGAGAAACTCTTGCTGCTCGGGTTGCCCAGATACTCGTCAATGTCCGATTCCGATGACACGTCTCCGCGGATGTCGGGGCTGCTTCTCTGCAAGAACTTGTCCCACTTGAAGCCCGCTAGCTTCTTCAGGTCGACTCTCCTGTTGGGATCGGGGTCGTCGTTCCATTGCACTAGGGCGGGAACCGTTTCTCCAGGCGCGATGTAGTCCGAGCGCACGAAACCCCGATAGCTCGTCAGGGTTAGGCGCAGGCCGAAGCCGCTGCCACCGATCCCCAGCGCCGCCTTGATGTCCGCGCGGTCGGCCTCGGTGAAGCGCCGGCTCTTATCGATGAGATCCTCGACGTAGCCGATGAGCCGCCACTTGTTCACGCTGCCCCGGAATGCGCCATACAGGCCGCAGGGGAAGACCACGGTCCGAATGAGGTCGCCGACCAGGCCACCGAACGCACCTAGGATCTCCATAAAGCCATCAAAGACCCGGCTCCAGTCCCAGGTGAAGATGCCGGCAATGATGTCCCAGCCACCCGTGATGACTGCGACGACCAAGTCGTATGCGTCGCCGAGGATTTCACAGACGGTCGTGACCACCCACTTCAGCACCGTGACGACCACCCAGACCAGGAAGCAGAACCACTTGTTGCAGCAGGCGCACCACCATTTGCACTTCTTCTTCACGCATTGCTGGACCTGCTGGGATACGTTGTCCTCGACCCATTCCCCAATCTGATGGCAATATTTCTGCGTCACCTGAGCCCTCCATCCCCTCTCTATGGGGAGACCAAGAGTGCGGTGCGCCCTCAAAGTTATCTGTGATCTACCTCACGCCCGCTCGCGCTGTTTTTGTCGCAAACGCCTGCGAGGGCCACTGAAGTAGCTGGATGGGTTCGCCTTTGAGGGGGCTGCCGCAAAGTTTTGGCGCTTATCGCGCGTTGAGCAGGCGGGCGGCAGATGCGCCTCCGACCCAGAGGTGACCGATGATCCTGAACACCCTTATCGAGAAGTTGAAGCGTCGGGCTAAGAGGCTGGATTTTGCCTGATCCACGATGGGCGAACCCGTTACCGGGAAAACCCCAAGAGGATCGAAATGACCATAACGATCTCCCAGCACCTCCTCCCGTTTGTCGCTCGGCCAGATGAGGAGATCTTCGCGATCGGCGACCTACATGGCCGCAGCGACCTCATGAAGGCACTCTTCGAGATCATCGCCGCTGCCCCTCGCGCCCCTGGCTGCCGACGGATTGTAGTTCTCCTTGGCGACTTGATCGATCGGGGGCCGGATTCCCTCGGTTGCCTTGACCTTGCCATCGAGGCCAAGGACCGCACCGGCGCCGACATCGTGGATGCCCTTGCTGGCAACCACGAGCAGATGCTTCTCGCGACCATCGTCCTGGATGGTCAGGTGCATCGCAGGAAGACTGCCTACAGCAACTGGCTGTTGAATGGCGGCATGAGGGTCGTGACCGACCTTCTGGACGAGGGGCATAGCGCCAAGACTCCCAGCGATCTGAGGGATGCTCTTGGGTCGAGGCGGGTAGAGTTCCTCGAGGGGCTGTCGAAGCACCGGACCTCGGGCGAGTTCATGTTCATCCACGCCGGGCTGAATCCATATGTCGACCTGGAGAAGTTCCTGGCCGAGCCGATCGACATCGACTTCCGGGAACTCGAAGAGCAGGACCATTGGGCTTGGGTTCGGAACCCGTTCCTCGCCTTCAACCCCTCCGAGCATGAGAAACGAGGCCACCACGGGTTCTTCGTGGTGCACGGCCACACCGCTCCCAAGGACGAATGGTTTCCCGTCGCGGAGCAGTTGTGCCTCGACCGGCTCAACCTTGATGCCGGCTCGTACGCCACTGGCCGCGCCCGGATGGCTCGGATCATCGGCTCTGAGCTGACCTTCTACGAGGTGTCCTAGCGACACCTCTGTTCGTTTCAGCACATCCAATCAGCGGAAAATCAGGGATTTAAGTCCCCAGAAGGAGTGGTCACATGCACGCCTATACCCGCCCGCTCGTCCGTCGCCGGCCCAATGCTGCAGAACGGACTGCTCAGATCGTCCTTCTCGGGCTCGTTCTGATCGGCATTGCCGCTGTGCTTGCGGTCGTCATTTGCTCGGTGTTCGAACCCCACGTGGTCGTGGCATTCCTCGTCGTGGCGCTCCTGTTCCTCGTCTTTCGGATCGAGACGCGTCCCCAGCACCTCCCCAAGGGGGCATTCTATCCGTCTCGCGCCCTTGGGCACCGCTGAGGGCCGCCCCATGCACTTTCCCAGCCAGGTATACCAGCCTGTCCCGGCGAACTGCGCCCGCCCTGCCATCGAGACGTTCGCCGAAAGTGTCGCCGAGCGTCTTGGTTTCATCCCGGATCAGGACCTGGCGGAATCCCGCCAGATGAGCGGGAAGGTTCGCTTCGATCGAATCCACGATTTGATCAAGAAGCTCGGAGGTCAGATCGGGTTCGAATATGTTCCACCCGCCGAACTCAGCACCTCTCAAAGCCTGATTGTTTTCAACAACGAGCGGTTTGAGATCGCTCTGAATGGCCGGTTGCGCCTGGAGGAGCGACAGCAGAACTGGATCCTTGCCCAGGAGCTCGGTCACTTTCTCCTGCATTATCCGATGGTCCGACAGAAGCACGGCGATGTCGCCATGGCGGCTAACCGGTACCCGGACCAATCCAACCCAGCAGCGGTTCAGGCCCGCCGGGAAGCCATGTGGTTCGCCTTTGGGCTTCTCACTCCGGCGAAAGCCTTCATGGAGATTTACCGGAGCACTGATCGGCCGGTCTCTCTCGAATTCCGCTTCAACCTGCCCTACCGGGTGATCGATCTCCGGTACCAGTACCTGAGTGAACTGAAGGCCTCAGGCTGAGACTCAGTTCAATCTAAGGACATCACTATGACGGCACAGGATCCTGCACTTGCCCTCGCGAAACGCAGGGCACGGTACGGCCATCGCGACTGGCTGTTCTGGAAAGACCGCAACGGGACAAGCCACTCCGCTCGACGGGACGCTCAGACCCTAAAGGCAGCAATGCTCGCGGGGGGCACACAGGGGAGATGGTTTATTGTCCAAGCCTCGACCGGGAACCTCGTAAAAGGATTCTGGCGGCTCGGCATCAACCTTCTGAAAAACGCGAAATACGGCATCTGAAAACGGAGACCGCCTATGTCCAATCTGCCCACTTGGCCTGGAGCCGATGTCTGCTACGCACGCGCCGGCAAGATCAACGAGCACCTTTGCCGAACCTCCTACGCCGCTGCCAAGGTCAAGAAGGGCTGGAGACCGCCCGAGGAGGTCACAGAGTTGATCCAGGCGATGGACCGCGGCGACGAGGAAGCGATCAAAGCCGCCTGTCAGCGTTATTCTCATATCTGGGCTGCTGCGGCCTGATCCTATGCTGTGGTAATCACCCGGCACGAGCCGAAGCCCGGACCGAGGAGGGTGATCGTGAGCGATGATGTTGCAGGCCAAGAGGCACCACGGCGGGGCGATCCTGAGCGCCTGGGCATCCAGGTGCTTGACTTCATAGTCGCGGACGTGGATCGCATAATCCAGTTCATGAATGTTACTGGGTTGCAGCCTGAGACCCTTCGGGAATCCGCCAACGCTCCCGATTTCCTCGTTGGCGTTCTCGAGTACGTTTCGAAGGACGATGAACTGTTGAAACTGATCCATAAGGATCTGGGCATCCCGCCGGACACAATCCTGGCTGCGGCAGGCCACCGGGCGCCAGGGTCGGATTCCGCCAAGCAGGCCGACAAGAAGCCAGAGCCGCGACAGCAGCTCCCTCGCCGATCGATGTTCCGTTGAACGAAGCCTTGCTTTAGGCCGCCGCAGGCACGCGGGTGCGGGTTCCGAGGAAAGCGTCTAGATCCCTTGCGGCCATCGGCCGGGCGAAAAGATAGCCCTGAAGGGCATCGCAGCCGGCCGACGCCAGGAACCGACGCTGTTCGTCAGTCTCGACGCCCTCAGCGGTTACAACGAGATCCATCGTCCGGCCGATCTCAATCATCTCCTCGATCGTGCCGTGAGACGGCTCCGACTTAACGCAGTCCAGTCTCCGGACGAAGGACTGATCGATCTTGAGCTTGTCGACGCTGATATGGTTCAGGCGGTTCAGGCCAGAGTACCCGATCCCGAAGTCATCGAGCGCAATCCGAAACCCACAGTCACGCAGGAAGGCTATTGAATCCTTGGCAGAGCCGTCGTCTGCAAGGAGCTGATTTTCTGTGATCTCGAACTCGATCTGATAAGGGGTCACCCCGCACTCCTCGATGGTCTTTGCAAATCGCTCAATCAAAGCCGAATGAGCGAAGAGCACCGGAGACAGATTGACCGCGACCGTCAGGTCAGGTTGACGCTTCGCAACACTGCAGGCCTCGCGGATGACGAATTCCGTGATCTGCAGGATTAAGCCTGTCTCTTCCGCGATAGGAATGAAGACGCGCGGGGAAACAGCGCCGACTGTCGGATGCTGCCAGCGCACAAGTGCTTCCACGGCCGAAACCTGGTCATCGGCCACATTGACTTGGGGCTGATAGACCACCGACAAGCCTTGGCCAGACTGGAGCGACTTATAGAGTTCCCGAGCCGGGATGCCGCCCAAATAGGAGTAAACCTCGGAGAGCTTGCTCTCGAGGCGGCTAAAATCAGTCTATGTCTCGGCCAGATCCTGCAGCAGCACAAGGCACCCGGTAAACGGCGAAATTGATGTCTTAAAAAAGTGTTACCACTTCCGAGTTAAAATGTCACGCGTTCCGCGTTTTAATTCCGAGATAAAATTCCTCATAGCGCGAGCCTTTGGGTGCTTCTTGCTTATTCTGGGGCCATTTTAGCCGTTTGAAAGCTTGTGGCGAGGCTCGCTGCGGATCGTAGTTAAGCATTTCCGCTCCCCACACGCGCAGATTAAATCGCCCAATTAGACCGAGCGACCGGGGCATTCCAAATCCCCAAAAAGATCTGTCCGCCGTGCCGGAGAAAAACGTGTCCGCCAACTTCGTCGACAAGCTGCACATTGATGTTCTCGTCTCGGGCGCGATTGACCTCGCCTGTACAGCACGCCTCGTCAAAGGCGGCGCTCTCGTCGACATCCTTCCAGAGAATGGCGAGCAGCTCGGCAAGATGCTTTGGGCGGAGAACGCACGTTCGGTGAATTATCTCGACACCCTGCTTGGTCACGGCGACAACCCGGTCCTCGACGAGATTGTCGGCTTCTATGGGTTTGAATACCGGCCGAACTTGTGCCCAACAGTGGTCTCAAAAGCCCTCGTCTCCTATGAGCATCAGGCCTGCGAATGCCCGGAGTACCCGGAAACCGTCGCCTATGACTTCGCTTCGCGCCTGGCCCGGCGCCTGATCAAGAAGCTGCCAGGATGGGAAAAGGCACCTTGGGGCATCGAACGCCCTGAGCAAATTGCCGTTCGGTTCGCCTGATCAGGCCCTATCACCCTCCCCCACAATCTACAGGGATATCCGTTCATGAGCGCAGTCCGGATCCAGATCAGGGACGATCTGGGCAATATCAGCTATCTCTCCCGCACAAAGAGCGGCTACTGGAACCTTGTGAGCCAGAACGGCATCGCACTTGGCCTATCGAATGTCGTCGGGAACGAGCCCTTAGCCCGGTTTGCCCTTGAAGACGCAGGTGACGACGGCGAGGCCGTACTGGAAGCGATCAGGAAGTACCTGAGCGGTAAACGGACCGCAACCCTCCTCTCCGCAGGCTCAGACTCGCCCAGCAAGGGAGCACTGTCCGACGAGGAGAAGAGCGACTTCGCCTGGATCCTCACCGAAACCATCGACCTCTCTGTCGACCGGCGCGATGGCCTCGCCAAACACGAGGCCAAAACCGAGTTCGAAAGCATTAAGCGCGTCCTCGACTACCTGGAAGCTAACGGTGCGGACATGAGCGTCCAGCGCCGGGCCCTCGACACGCCTCGCTTCTGACCATCAGCTCCCTCTGGCTTGAAAGGATTGCCCTTATGCGCAGAAAACGCATCCCTCAGTCCGTTATCCGCGAAGCTCAGAAGAGGATCGACAGGATCCGGGAAAACACGGAGGAGCTTCGGGCCCAGGAGGGCAAAGGGCGCGCCAACGCGTACCTTCGCTCCGAGCGCACGGCCAGTACGGGGCAGGACGCTATCCGGGTCCTAATCCGCGCGGGAATGCCCCTTCCCGAATGGGTCGGAAACAACTGGCGGTACCTTGAGGCGATGGGCTGGCATCAGCCGCACCTGTCGCTCCCCTGGAACTCCTCACTCATGGCCAGGTGCTAAGCGCCGGCACGCCAACCGATTGGCTGTACGAGCCTTCCCCCTCCTCCCCGGAATGCAGAGTTTCTCATGCAATTACATTTCAAGCACAGCCCCGCCGAATTCGACGAGGCCGAAGATGACGAGTTCATGCTGATGAACGGTGACCAGTGGACCGGGATCAGCATCCAGGATGCCAGTTCATATGGCGGGGGCTACTGCGTTAACCGCTACGGCCAAGAGCGATCGGACTCACCCCTGAAAGATCTCGACTTCTACTCGGAGCACTGCGGCTCCTTCGACACCCTTGAGGCCGCCCAAGAGCGCGCCTTGAAGGTCCAAAGCGGGGAATGGTAGCCCTAACCCGCTCCTGTCGTTCGAAATCAGTGAGCCCGATCGGGCGGCTCATTGGAATTCGCTGGTGGAGACATTTGGCTTCCAACGTCCTCTTCGACCTCGACGAGGGCGATTCCAGCTTCAGCGAGCTGATTGACCACATCATCGACCTGCTCAGGCGTGGCCGCCCATGGCGGGAGCAGGCGATCCAGCTCCTCCGACGTAATATAGCCCCGCTTCTTCGCCAGCCGGATCACCTTCCAATTGGCGGCCTTCCCAAGATCGATGATCGGTCCGTCCATCCTCGCCTCCCAGGCGAAGCGAAATAGGCCCTCACAAGTAGGCTCCCACCAACGGTTTCAAGGCTATCCGGCCAACTAGGGTCCCCGGCTTAACTCGGCTTCGCTTGGGGGTCCGAGTTAAAATGCGGTATAAGCGCAGAAGAACGCGGATTTCTCGAATCGAACATGGGCCCGGGAAGCCGAAACATCAAAGGGGTTCCGGGATATGTTGTTATCCCTCATCTACAGCCGTCTGCAGCGCATGAAAGGCCTGAGGGCCGTGCCACCGTTGGCCGACGACGTTCTCCTTCATCGGGAGAAAGAGCTAATCGCCCAGTGGACGCCTGAACTCGATGCCGAGGCCCGCAAGGAAGGGTGGACGATGGTGCAAACACATCACTCCCCTCTCCTCGCGCTCCACATTCTCGATCGCTCCTTTGTCGGCTATCCCGAACAGTATGTCCGCATGCGCGCCCGGGCCGGGAGCCGAGCAGCCTGGGTGGGGCACACGATCCACTGGCAACTTTCGGTCGCCCGCAAGCTGGCGTCCGAGGGGCGGCTCCGAAAGGTGGAAGAGCCAGACCTAGCGTTGCATGAACAGGTCCAGTGGCTTCTCGCACGACAGTCCTACCTCACGATGCATATGCAGGGTGTCCAGCTTGTCGCCTGCGATGAACTCCGCCGCAGGATGGTCGCATGCAGTGACCACGGCGCCATCGTGGCAGTCGCGATGAAATCTCTAAGCCCAAAGGTCGGCGGAAGCCCAGGACCCATCGCACTGTCGACGTCCAGAAACCGGCCCGGAATATTCACTGGCCTATCCAAGAGGTAAATACCATGGCTACGAACGCTGCCCTTCCCACTCTCGTCATGGAGGCCGTCGAGTGCCCGGTCTGCGGCGCTAAGACGGTAACCCAGGCTGACCGGAGGTGCAAAGCCAACCAGGATCAGTCGCTAAAAGGGCAATGCATGATGGCGAGCCACGATGAAGAGGGAAACTTCGTCATGCCGACGGCCGAAAGCTATGCCGCCTTCGAAAAGGGATTTGCCGCCTTCATTGGGCAATAACCCCGTTGCAATTCGAAATTTTTCTTCTATGACACCCCGCCGGAGATACGATGGGAAATAAACGGTCGGTCACCGCAGAGAAGCTCAAGCCCCGTCGGCGGACGGCAACACGAAGAACACAAACAGATGCGCTTGCAGAACTTCAAACCCACCCGCGAGTTGAGATCGTCGACGACGAACGCGAGATGGGGAACTCCGTGATCATTACCTTGAACCGCGGCTGGCGCTTCAACGATGAAGGCGAACATGTGTTCGGCGAGGATACTCCGGAAGAGTGTCTAGTCGCTGTGAACACACGCGTTAAACCTTGTGCCTGTTCCGAATGTCAGGCGGCTAAGAAAAGGTAGTCTGAAGATGAGGACGGGTCGCGGGACACAGGCAGCGCGCCGCTCGCCTGTGAAGACGTGGAAACTCTATTCTGTGTCGGTTTCAGGATGTGGGCGGGAGATCATCCACGCCCTTTCCAAGCAAGCTGCCCTGCGTGAGGCTCGGCAATGCGAAGCCTTCCGATCGATGACGATGGCTCAGTTCAGCCAGATTGCGACCGTCTATAGGATCACGGAGCCGCTGGCTGATGACGGCTACGAATACATCCGCCAACAGTTTGAAAGTGAGATTCGGATTCACCGTCGCTGCTGGGTCAAGGATACAAGGAGCCCGCACTACGGCAAAATCGGGATTATCCTCTACGCCGGGCGCTCCACGAGCCGTGTCCGTGTTGCCCTTGACGGGCAGGACACGACACTGAATTTCCATCCGATGGATATCGGGATGGACATTCCCGCGAGCATACCCCAAGCCGCTTAACGCTTCCCGCACAATCAGCGCCGATCCAGCCCGCCCTCACAGGCGGGCTTTTCTGTTTGTGCTCCGCTCTCCCACCGAACGGACCTTCCATGACCGATGCTAAATCCTATGCCGCCCACTTGGGCGATGACCTCATTCGCCAGGCCGCGAACCTCAGCGACCTGAATGCGTCATGTGCCCTGCTACAGAACGCAGTTGGCATTACAGACGGCGGAATAGCCGCTCACCACTTCAGCGGTAGCTGCCCGGATCCGGATAATCCGGAAACAGGAGACCCGCTCGACTGGGAAGACGCCTGGCCCGTGATCTCGCCTTCGGACCGAGAGAAGGAGCTTCGGGCATGGCTCGCCTTGGAGGATTCATTCCGGGAGGGGGCAAAGGATGGCTCCATAATCCACGTGGGCGGCGATGGGATGACCTATCTTGCAGCCGCAAACGATCTGAAGGTCGGTGACGTCGTCACAAATACAAAGATCCTGGAGACATATCCCACCCATTTCATCGAACCGGGAGCCCGGTTCGTGGTCGTAGGGAATGATCTCGATAACGAAAGCTGCATTCTCGATATTCGGCTGACGCCCTTGGACGCAGCAAAAATGACAGGTGGAAACCTTCAGGAATGGGGAAACTGCGTCCAATTCTATGGGCCTGAGTACGAGGGATACGAAAACGATCCAGGGATCGACCCCTCTGCCCGCCAGGATCCCGGCAACATGTGGACCAAAGCGACCATCCCTCTGCAGAAGGACAATGACCTCCTGCCACTGGACCACAGAGTAGCCGCCGTCTTCACATACCTCCTCGCCGAGGGAATCCGCGGCAAGATGGCCGAAGTGGTTCGCCGCAACGGCGTCGAGCAGAACCGCGACGTCTGTCACAGCCACGACTTCTGTGACGCGAACATGGTCATGGCTTCTGCTATGGCCTACGTCCTCGGCCGCCCGACCTGGATGCCGTTCGACTGGGAAAAGGGTCGCTGCACCGAGGCTGAACATGAAGCTGACATGGCCCTATGGGGACGTGCCTGGGATCTTGCCAAGGATACCTATTTCCTCGCCTATGAGAGAACCGACGACCGCGAGGAGGTCGACGAGGATAACGGAGCCACAGAGAACCCGCCGCGCTATGAGGCGATCTACTCCCAGCGGGGAGACTACTGGTACATCGACCTGCGGGACGAAGAAGGCGGCACTACTGTCGCCGGCGCTAATAGAGAGCTCGGCCTGACCGAGCAGGAGGCTCAGTACATCGCAGATCGGCTAAACCAGGGTGATCCGCTGGTCTTAGTCCTGGCTCTCGCCAAGAAGAGGAAGGCAGAGAACCCGCTCGCTGCCCCACTCCTCGAGCTCCTGCAGTATGTCGGCGGCTGGGATCATACCGACCCGGAACATCCGATTGTCAAAGCGCGCCTCGCCTATGAAGGCGCGACTGGATCGGTGCTGAACGGGCCAGAGACTGATGTCGAGTTCAGGCCGCTCACCGATACCACCGTATGGCGACACTGCCGACAACTCGGCGTGAACGCCGACTACTGCATCCTCTATCAGCGTGCGGAGGGCTATGACGGCTGGAGCCCCTTTGCGACGTGTGCGCCTGAAACGGTCGAACTGATCAAGCGAGACGGCATTCGGGCCCATGCCGGTCTCCTGAAGCTGTTCAAGCCCTGAACGGGTCTCACCTATAGCAAACCCCAGGAGATGAGGACGATGAGCAATCAGACACCGCGTCAGGATATTGCTAGCGACAAGGTCAACAGCCTTCAGACTCGAACCACGTTTAATCCAGGGAATGCCCCGATCGTGGATTGCAATGGCAGGCCGTTCAAACCTGGATGTCGGGTCAAGTTCGTCCTGCCGTCACACTACATCAACACGCTTTCGGACAAGGGAGCCCTCATTTCCAACTTCGACCCCTACGGCGGTGTAACCATCCGAGCGGATCATGAGCACAATTATCATGACGAGCGAGGCAACATCGCCGGCCGTCGTCATGAAGTTTACGCTACCAGCCGGTACCATTCCGACGGGGCCTATGAAGGCCACCGGGTGACCCTCGCCGGATTAGGCGACCCGCATGAGCATGGTGTCACTCAGATCTATGTCGAGGTCATCGACGATTGATTGCCTAGTGAAGATGCGTTCAAGATCGATTTGAAATCCCCGGAAGGAAAAGACATGAACCAGAATGGCCATTCGACCATCCAAGGCATTGCCAGTTCCCTCGACCCCCAACAGTTCCTGCCGGCTGAGCGCCGCAGCGACCTGATCGGTCTGTCCGCATCCTTCCCGGCGAATGCGATCCGACAAGCGATCCGAGCCACCGCCGCCTCGCTTCTTGGCCGCCCAGCCGAAGAAGATTTTATCAATCCGGAAATCTTCGTTCCCGACAGCCGCCAGACCGAGCTCATGGATCTGGCGCCGACGGATGGAGCGACCGCCGTCGATCAGGCCATCCGGGAAACGGCCGCTTTCCACCTGCTTGCGACCCGTACCGCCCACTAGGCGGGAAAAGGAGGCCTTCGGAGGCCTCCTTTTTTATGGACGGGCAGAGAAACCTCGAAAGCTCGCAGCCACTCATTTGCACGATGCGAGCAGCCGCTTGATCA
Organism: Microvirga yunnanensis; assembly: GCF_025460875.1. NCBI lineage: Bacteria > Pseudomonadati > Pseudomonadota > Alphaproteobacteria > Hyphomicrobiales > Methylobacteriaceae > Microvirga > Microvirga yunnanensis. Next base: position 40,240 of record NZ_JAMXFI010000002.1, on the reverse strand, counting down.
CCTTAGGAGCTCCTTTCAGAGGGTATGCATCCTCATCGTCCGATGAGTCTTGAGAGCCGTCCTTGTCTTGCCAGAACTCCGTAGAGTCGGCATCGCCCAGCAGCCTAACCAACTCGTGCCCCGTTGAGATGGTACTGACAAAGACAGTGTAGTCCCCGCTCGACTCATCCTTGACGGTCTTAGCGGCTCCGTCGACCGTGGCTTCTGCCGTATCTCGATATACTCCGACCTTTACCACTGCTCGGAGGCCGCCGTTTGGCAGTTTCTGCAAGGTGCTGGGCTCATACGGAGCTTCAAACTCGACCCTTCCCTTTCCGACGCAGCGCAGGGAGATCGGCGTATTGTCGGTTTCGGGGACGCCAAGAATGGCCGTCTTGCCAGCTGGGTTATAGGCCCAGCTCATTGTCCTGATCGTCCTCTGCCACTCCGTTTCAGCATAAGCTGGTGCCGCAACACAGCCTGCGAGTGTCGCAATTGCGATGGCCCTTAACATTGGTATACCCCTAGTCTTGTTCTTACCTGGCAGCATTACCGAACAAGCCTAAGAAACCGTTCTTCAGCGATGGTTTCAGTCGTCTCGCCTAAGTCAGTTCGTTTCAATTTCGAAGGTTCGCGATCCAATAGTTCGAGAAATCCCCTGAAAAGGAAGATGAAGATGGCTTACTCCTATGCGCTCAACGTCATCCGCCAGCGTAACGTCAATGGCCGCACGGCCTTTGCCGGAGTAAGCCGGTCCTTTGCGGTCACCCGCGGCACCGCGACTGAAATCCTGTCGAGTCTCGGCCTCGGTGAGGATCTCGATTTCATCAATAGCGACGAAGACGTGTGCTCTGTCCAGGTCAGCGCGCAGAAGATCCTGGAGGCAAAGATCGATCCGAAGCAGCAGATCGTGAACGGCCAGGAACTCGGTTTCGGCAACATCAATCTCCGGAGCGAACTCGAAGGCCTCCTCGAGGTCCAGCAGGACCTTCGCGCCAGCTCGCGCGCCACGGTCTTCCTCGAACTGAACTAAGTCCGGTCCAAACCTGGATCACACCAAGCTCCCCATCGGGGAGCCTTTTGTTTGGGGTTGCACCCAAATCCCTTTCACGTGCTCGGGTCATGTTCACGAACAGATGAAGGCTTAAATCCCCGAAAGGCTTGTGCCATGAGAGTCATGCGCTTCAACTCCTTGCAAGACGCCACCAACGGCACCCAGGCGGATCTGGTCGCTGAATATCGCAATGTCCGGATTGCCGACGACCATGAGTTCCCGTCGAACCTCGACCGGGATCGCTATGCGAGGGCGATCTATACGATGGGCAGCTTCCTTTATGGTCATGAATTCATCGCCGAGGTCGGCGCTGAGCCCGAGTCTCCTGACGTGATGATCCAGGAAGGCCGCTATCTCCACCGCGCCCGCTACTGAACTTAGTCGGCCCGCCTACTCGTTGATCCTGAGGAAGGAGCCGGCCCCTGACCGAATGGGCACGTTTCTCACCTTGGGGACGATCCCGCTGTTGAAGAAATCCCCGAAAGGATGGCAACGATGTCCGTCACGGTTTCCGCTCTTCTTCCGAATGTATTCGCCATCGAGGGCGCTCCGAAGCGTGAACTCCAACTCACCCGCGACGAAGCCGTGCAGATTGTCACTGCCATTAAGGCCGTCGGCACCGCCGATCCCGACTTCATCGGCCTCGATGACTGCCAGTTTGGGTATTACGCCATCCGCGCGAACCCGACTTGCGTCGCCGGGGCTGTTCAGACCCTCACCTCGGATCTACGGGTCAAAGTCGCAGATCATTTGACCTTCGCGATCAAACATAGCCTGGGTGTAACCGTCGAAACCCGGGACGACATGGCCTATAACGGCGCGAAGCCGATCCTGCGGGTCGAAGGCGAGCGCACGGACGACCCGCAGGTACAGTGGACTGGAAGCCACGCGATTGAGGCCCTCCGGAACGTCGGAATCAGCTATGACACCGACAATCCGCATGCGCTCTCCGCAAAGGAACTCGCCACCGCTTGCGAGCAGCGGCTCGACAAGGTGTCGGATATGGACACCGCCCGTCTCCTCGAGATCGCCGAATACGCGATCAGCCAGGCTGGCCCGGACGCACAGGTCCTGGCCGCCTAAACGGCCTTTCCTCTCTTCCGCCATTCCGTTTCACCGCCCATCCAAGGATCGGACGAATGATGTTGCGCGCCGAAAACGACAATCTCACCTATGATGAATTCGAGGCCGGCGTGAAGCCCACACCTAGCGTCGCTCCGGTTCGAATGGACGCTCAGGTCATTATACAGGGGCGGGTTCCTGGCGGCTTCATCGTTCTGCAGAAGACCGTGAAGCCTGGTCCCGATGGGATGCCGGTGCTGACTGCAGCACCTCTTGCCATGATGCCCCACCCGGAGTGCCCGCCGAACCGGCCTGTGGTCGTTCAGCCTTCGATCCCTGATCGCGGCCTGCGTCAGGAGCGCCCCGCATTCATCCGCGGTGTCGTTGTTAACCAATCGGCAAGTGCGGTGGAGATTTGCTGAAAACCGAATTATAATGCGGTCAGGTCGTCGCCTAATTCGCTGCGGGCAGGATGTGAGGAACAAATCCGGAAATCCCCGGAAGAAAGGATGATCGAAATGGCGAGCCTCTCCGCCCGCATGTCCGGTATCACCCAGTCCGCAGGACTGTTCGGGTTCAACATCCAGATGCTCCCGCACGAAGGATCAGAGACCGTTCTGGCTGAGATTGAGGTGCCCCCGGCCTACACCAGTGAGCATGAGGCCCGCAACAAGGCTCAATCGGCCCTGATGTGTTACGAGCTTACAGGGAAGTTCCCAAACTTCTCTGAAGACGTCAGGGGATCGTCCCTGTTTGCCAGGGTTCGTGAGCTTCGCTCCCTGGCAAAATGCACCCTGAAAGATGCCGTTACGGCTCTTTCCCAAGCAAATGACCCCCGGTTTGCCGGCGACGTCCTGATGGCGCTGGCCGCTATAAAGGATGAGGAAGGGGCTCGCGATCGCTCTGCCCAGTGGCGGATTGAGGATCCCGCGCTTGATCGCGCATTTCCGGTACCGAACTTTTGAGCCGGCCTAGCTGTCGAGAATGAGAAGCCCGTCCAGGACGGGCTTTTCTTTTGTAAGCGTCGCCAATCCCGGTTCTTCAATCAGGATCAAGTGTTGCGACCAGGACAGTCAAAATTCCCAAAAAGGAGCTTCGCGTATGCTGACGGTGAAATTCGCCTCGAGCCTCTCCGCCACTCTCTATCCGAACCTCCTGAAGACGGCCCTGCCGCTCCTCGGCAACGACCGTGGCGTGGTCATCCAGAAGGACGGAGCTGACCTGGCGCTCGTCCGGATGGGCAAAGATACCATCACGGTACGAGACCTCCCCGCCCATCTGTTCGTGACCGAAGAGACCTTTCCCTTCGATCCCATGGTCTTCGAGGCCTTCGCCCTCGAAGTCAGCGGGCCGGGCGAAAGCCTGTTCCACACCATCGGCCGCTGCGTGTCGGGCTTCTGGGACGCCCGACACCTCCATATTGGCGACCGTGGGATCGCAATCTTCCATGAGAATGACCGGCCGGAACACCTGGGGCCGGACTTCACGATGACGTTTTTCTCCTATGACGACCTCCGGAGGGTCGCCAAACAGGGCTATGGCTACAGCGACGGCGGTACCGTCCTTGGAGCCGATTTCAAGGACTTTGCATCGGCGCGGACGGAACCCTATGAGGTCAAGGATGCCCCAAAGGATCCTGAAGCCGACATGATGAAGGAGTTTTACACTCGGGTCCGTCGGCTCATGTGGGAGGAGACCTTGCTACAACTCCAACCGCACCTGAAGGAGTTCCGGGCTTGCCCCAGGCTGCCCATAGCGGATTGAACCGGGAACTTGGCGGAACCCTCGCACAAGCCAGCCATTCTATGTGGTGCCTTCCACAATCCTAGGATGCCCGCATGCGCGTTGGCCTACCCGAACGCCGATCCTATGAGCGCTATCGTACTGACCTTGAAGGGTGGATCACCGCTGATCCGCCCCACGAGCCGCAGCGGTGCACCGTATGGGACTTGTCTGAAAAGGGTGTTCGGCTGGTTTTCCCTGAACCTGCCGATGTTCCAGTGACATTTGAGCTCAAGATTCCGAGCCACGCCGCCATCGCACATGTGCGTCTCGTCTGGACCGACGGTTATTTCTATGGGGCCAGGTTCACCGACTAGCCCCCTCGGTCCCCGATAGAATTCCGAAGCCGGCCCTACTCAGGGTCGGCTTTTTGCATGGGCGCATCCTTATGGATCCAGGACAACACCGGGCAGGCATCAGCTATCCTCTACAAGCCCTCCAGTGCCACGGCTTCACGGGCCGAGCCAGCCACCGCTTAGCCGCGGCCTCGGATCTTGCGTACGGCCCATCCCACAAACGCTTTGGCCCCAAGCAGCAGCCCCACTGGGATACAGGCCAAGACACCTAAGATCCCCAATCCGGCGATTATCGGCATGATGCCGCTCGACTTCTCAAAGGAGTCGACACCGGGCTGCAATTCCTTGGCCCGGTTCAACGCCGCAGCCGCCTGGTCGGCGGTTAGAGCCTGGCCTAAGTGAACCTTCAACTCGCGTGCAGCTTGCTCGGGCTCGAAGTCGCTGCCGTCGAGATGGTACTCGGCGATAGTTGCCCAAGCATAGGCTTCGATCCGATTCTGGGACGTTCCTGTGCCTTCGGAATAGAGACGCGCCAAGGGCAGATAGGCATAGCGATCGCCTAGTTCGGCCGCCCGGAGATACCAACGTAGGGCCTCCGCTTCGTTCTTCTCGACCCCACGGCCCTTTAGCGAAAGGTAGGCGTACTGGGTCGCGCTCTCGCCCATTCCTGCCTCAGCACCCCGCCGGTACCAATAGGCTGCCTCAGGATACTCGCGGTCCTGCTCGTGTATCTCGGCCATTGACCAAAGGGAAAACCGGTCACCCTTCTCGGCAGCCCGGCGGAACCACTCCTTGGCCTCAGGGCGGCGGCTTCGGTTCCGGAGCATCAGGCCCATCCAGGCCTCGGCGCGACTATCGCCCGTTCTGGCGAACTGCTCCATGCCGGCCAGATCGCCCTTCCGCCAGAGTAGGCGCAGGTCCTCATCGGTCTGCGCACGCGCGCCGGTTTGGCCGATCGCAAATACTGCCAACACCAGAATGGCCAGTCTCGATCGCATGGCTGGACGATCAATTCCCGAAGAAAACCCCCCTGATCGATAGCACGGCTTTTCGGTTATCACGACCATTTTGTCCTAACGAGCCATCGCCCATGACAGACAAACTCACGTTCCTGAAGTCCCTTCATGCTGATCTGAAGGCGAGCCGTCAGCCCAGTCGGGCTCTCGACGCTCGAATATTTCAAGCTTTCGATCCCGAGGCGCGGGTTCTGCCCTGGCCGAAATGGATTGACCAGCAGATCGCTGGGCGCGACGATTTCAAGGGCATCAAGCATTTCACCAGCTCGGTCGATGCTGCGCTTTCGACTTTCGCGGACCCTGATGCGGCATCGATCCTTCGGGAGGTAGCCCGCGACCTCGAGAAGCCCGAGCATCCGAACAGGGCTGATGTACTGCCTCACATCGCTAGGACCATCGTGCTCAAGAACATTGAGCACACGATCATGCAGATGACCCTCACCGGCGACATCTTCACTCACGGGTTCCGTCCCGGGGAACGGGTCACACTCACCAAGGCGATCAGTTCGGAAGGCTCGACTTTCCAATCGGGGACCGAAATGGAAATCGAACAGGTCTACGACAACAGCATCGACCTCATCCATCGGGAGAGCGACGTGATGATGTGGGTTCGTCCGGACGAAATCGCGAAGATCGAAGCACCGCACCGTCAGGTATGACGGCGCACATCCCGCCCACTTGGCCCTGGTTAACGTCAAGCTGAAAGAGAACGCATGACTGATACGAACCTTGTGATAGAGGCCGCCAAGCGGCTCGACCCATCCGCCTGGGCTGCCGAAAAGGTAACGATCGCCCATCAACCGCTCGCCCAGGACTTCGCAGACCGCCGAGCCAAGTCCCTCCAGGCGGTTCGCCTCGTCTTGGAAACCCTCAAGGAACCGACGGACGGCATGCTTGAGGCCGGATTCTACGCAATTCCGAAGCCCCGGCCTTACGACACTAGCCGTTTGAAGAAGTCGTTGATCGGCATGCTCAACTTCGTTCTCGGACAGGTGGAGGGGAAGTAAATGCGCCTGCCCCGCAACGCTCACGATCCTATCCCCTGCGGTCTCTCCAGAGATCAAATTTTCGCCCAGGCAGCGAGGTTCGCGAAGGATGTCGGGTTTACGGTCGGCACGCCGGCGGTGAGCCTTCTCAGTCCGATGGGTGGCAAAACCGGGTTCATGAACGGTCTCGCCGACGTGATCATCGGCGCGATGCCCAGCGAACACAGTGACAGCCTAATTGTCTATGGAGAACGGGATTTCCTGGTTCTGCTCAAGCCGTCCGATAATCCAGACCTCCCCCGGGCAAACCTCGAGGTCGCCAAGGCCATCGGCCACTACGTGCTTCACGCTCCGAAGGTCCGGGAGAAGCACGGCGCCGACGCCGGATTGATCGTCCGGCACTATCCGAAGACCAAGCAGGAAGAGCAGTGCCACCGCGAGGCCGTGCAGTTTGCCTTCGGGCTCTTGGCGCCGCTTAACCGGCTGAAAACCGAATGGGAGCGTGCCAATGGCGACCTCAGAAAGCTGCGGGAGATCTTCCGCATGCCCTCGGAACTGATCGAGGCGCTCTATCAAAGCTGAAGGGCAATCGCTTCTAGCTGGCCAACTTTATCCCAGGGACCTTGAGACAGCACTTACGGTCCCATCCTGTTGAGCCAATATGCTCATCGCATGGTGACATTCATTGTCGGCTTCAGGCAGCGTGGCTTAACTTGTCAGGCGAAAAGCCTGCCTTTCTGGCATAGCCTCTGACGATCGCAGCGCGGTCTTCATGGGAAAGGACCTTGTCAATATCGGTAAAGCCGTTCGGCGCGAGCTCCTCGACGGCATCAATGACACCTTCGGGTCCGCCTGTCCGGTTGGAGCGGACGATCTCGGCGGTTTTTGGAAGCCGTTCCCGCTCATAAGACACGAGGGCCTGGACCGGGTGCTCTGCTGCCACAAGATTGTCCGCAAGGCAGCGAGCGTCGAGAATTGCTTGGCTCGCGCCATTGGAGCCTACTGGATACATCGGGTGCGCTGCATCTCCGAGCAGCGTGATGCGCCCGTGAGTCCACCGCGGGAGCGGATCGCGGTCGCACATCGGGTACTCCCAAAACTCAGGCGTCTGCTCGATGAGTTGGCTCACATTCAGGTGCGGAATTGAGAAGCGCTCCACATGTGGCATCAGTTCCTCGCGCGAGCCAGGCCGGGACCAGTCCTCCCGCCGGGGTGGCGGCGAGGACCCATCACCCAGTCTGACAGCGACAGCCCAGTTGGTTAGCTTCACTCCAGGCCGCCAGCCTTCAGCGATGGGATAAACCACGACCTTCGCACGCATTCCGCCGGCAACGATCATGGAGCGGCCTGTCAGGAACGCCGGCCACTCCGTGGCCCCCCGCCACAACATGATGCCATTCCAACAGGGTGGCCCCTCATTGGGGAACAGCTTATTGCGTACGGTCGAATGGATACCGTCCGCTCCGATCAGTATGTCCCCTCTTGATGTGTGGACGTGACGGCCCGCCCGATCAAAGAAGTAGGCGGACACGCCCCCCTCATCCTGATTGAATGCACCAAGACGGCAACCGGTTCTAATAGCCTCACGTCCAAGCCGCTGCTCAACGGCCCGGTGAATGACGGCTTGAAGTCGCCCGCGGTGGATCGAAAACTGCGGAACATCGAAGCCCGCCTCGATGCCTCTTGGTTCACGCCAGATCTCCTGACCAAACCGGTTGGTGTAGATCAGCTCATAGGTTCGGATTGCTACCTCGTCCAGCCGATCCAACAGACCGAGCTGCTTGAGTTCCTTTATGGCATGGGGGAGAGTGTTGATCCCGACCCCCAATTCCCGGATGGCATCGGTCTGTTCATAGAGCTCTGCCGTTATGCCTCTCGAGTGGAGCATGAGGGCCGTCGTAAGACCGCCGATGCCGCCGCCGACGATGATGGCTTTCATCGATATTCCTCCTGATCTCTACTGAGGCTGATGACAGCAGAATTCTCCAAGCGCCTACGTTGCAGGCTGTGCTGGAGGCGGCAGGAATTCGACCTCGTGCTGCGCAGACAAGGCGACGACTGCGTCTGGTGCTTGCTCGGTCATGTTATGGATTCCCCAGAACAGATCATAGAGCTTACCGGTCGGGGAGACCCAGAACAGGCATTTCGCAGTAGCCCCCGACTTGTTGAAGATCCCGTGGGGCACACCCATGGGAAGGCGGACGAGATCACCTGGGGTGGCCGATGTCTCCTCCCCATTCAGCCAGAAGTCCAAGCGTCCTTCCAGGATGTAGAGGTATTCATCCTGTGTTGGATGAATGTGGGGCGGCACGAAGGTATCAGGGGGGAACGTCGCATGCCAGGAGAACGAATGCTCTGTCCTATGTTTGGGCACGTAAGTTTGGCCGAGGATGTTCCACTTAATCCCGTCGAGTCCTTCGTTGGCGCGCGTGACGCCTGCTGTCTCGCTCATGCTTTAGCCTCCAAACTGTGTTGCTGCCTTGCTTCTGACCCTCAATGATAGCCCGTCAGGATCAGCTCTGAGGCTTGCATTCCTTGGCATAGCCATCCTGGTAACCTTCAAATACCTTCTCGACGATCTCGGTCTGGAACTTCCCGTCAGGACGTTTGGCGGCCTTCACTAAGTAGAAGTCCTGGATCGGGAAGCCGTTCGGGCCGAACTTGAAATTGCCACGCAGAGATTGGAAGTCTGCCTTCTTGATGGCCTCACGCAGCGCTTCCTTATTGTCAGTCTTGCCGCCAGTGGCTTTCAGCGCACTGTCGATCAGGAGTGCCGCATCGTATGCCTGCATCGCATAGGAACCCGGAACAGAGTTGTAAGCGGCCTCATAGGCGGACACGAACTTCTTACTTTGGGGATTATCCATGTTCGGTGCCCATGTCATGCCACCGAACATGCCGAGTGCCGCATCCTGCTGGGCAGGTAGTGTTGACTCGTCGACCGTGAAGGCAGACAGGAACGGTATGCGGTCCGTCAACCCTGCCTGCTTGTACTGCTTGACGAGGTTCACGCCCATGCCGCCTGGCATAAAGGTGAAGACGGCATCCGGGCTCATCGAGGCGATCTTCGCAAGCTCGGACTGGAAGTCGAGGGTGTTGAGCGGAACGTAGGACTCCTCGAGGATCTCGCCCTTGTAGTGTCGCTTGAAGCCGGCCAGTGCATCCTTGCCCGCCTGATAGTTTGGAGCGAGGAGATAGACCTTCTTATGGCCGCGGTTTTGCGCAACCTTGCCCAGCACTTCGTGAACTTGATCGTTCTGATAAGAGGTTACAAAGAAGTTGGGATCACAGCCTTTCCCGGCGAAGGTCGAGGTGCCAGCGTTAGGGCTGATTAAAATAGTCCCTGACTCTGTGATGGGCTTGTGAATTGCTTGCAGGACATTAGAAAAGATCGGCCCGACGACAAAGTCGACCTTGTCGCGCTCCAACAAACTCTTGACTTTGGTGACGGCAACATCGGGTTTAAGCTCATCATCGATAACAATGGCCTCGACCCCCCGGCCACCTAATGCTCCCCCGAGATCCTTCACAGCAAGATTGAAGCCGTCGCGAGCCTGCTGCCCGAGCAGGGCGGATGGGCCGGAGAGCGTTAAGACCAGGCCGACTTTGACCTTCTCCTGTGCAACAGCCGGCCCTACGATGGAACTCACAAGGGCTACTGCACTGAGTAGTGATAACAGCTTCATCACCCGGACCCTCATAGTTGTTATTTTCAGGAACTGAGTATCGATAGGACTTTGTGTACTGGCAAGACGTAAAATATGCAGTGGGCGGGGAACCCCCGGTAAGATAATTACGCTAAGCCATTGCCCGCCGCCAGAACCCAGGGGCAATCTCAGTCCGGACTCTCCTAACCCTTTTTCTCAGGGGAGAGGACAAATCCTCTCTCCTAAGGCCCTGCCCTCGAGGCGGTTTTGTCGTCTTGCCTTGATCCGGCCAAGCGATCATCGGATTGCTGAAATCCCCGCAAAAGGACTTCGGCCCGTGACAGATCAAACGAACCCACCGCTTCGGAATGATGAGGGCCTTCCCATGGAAAAGCTTTCCCGCGCTCAACTTGAGTCCATCGCCCGCTGGATTGGCGCTGTCACCTCCCACCCGGACGCGACGGCCGAGCAGCTTGAAGCCGTGTACGAGTACGTGAGCACCGCCCGGCTCAAGGATATTGCCGAGACTGCCAAGGCGCTCGGCTACTGAGAACAGGGCCCCAACGGTAACCTCTTTCGAGGGCCGTCCGCGAAGGAAGATGATTTTAAATCCCCGGAAGGAAAAAGATCATGGACGCAGTTGGCATCATTTTCACCGTCGTCGAGACCCATCGCCTGGCTTCGATTGCTGAGGTCGGTCTGAAGAGCCAGCTCTTCCGCTTGGACAATGAGGAACTGATCGACGGCTTCGTGTTCGGCCGCGATCTCAACGCCATCCGCGTCTCGGACCTCGTCAACGCCGAGAATGCCCCATTCACGATCATTGGCTTCAACGCCGATTCGATCTCCGAGATCGTCGACATCATGTCGCTGACTGGCGGTGTCGAGCACCACGGTATCAGGGAGATGGCCTACTCGACCGAGCCGTTCACCATCCCGGCCTCCGAGCTCGAGTATCTCGACGTGGCGGGTGACTGCTGGATGCAGGTTGAAGGCTACAAGGCCCCGCCGGCGCATTTCGAGATGCTGACGGTATCTGCCAACGAGAACGGTGTCGAAGCGGAACTCGTTGGGGACACCGAGGTCCTCGGTTCGGATCTCCCGGCGGCCACTGAGGCGCCGGCTGCGTCGACGGTCGCGGAAAGCGCTCCCGAGAAGAAGAAGTACGATCGGCCGTATCTGCCGCCGAAGGAGTATTTCAAGATGCTGCGCGAAACCGGCCAGTATGTCCCCCGCTCTAAGAAGGCCGATAAAAAGCCTTCCAAGCGCGTGCGGTCCGAGGCCGAGCTTCGCGCCATCGGCGGCTTCTACGCTCGCCAGCGCCAGCAAGCCGCCTAAGATCGCTCCATGTCCGATCTCCATCAGGGAGCCGACGGCGCCATCGCCGTCGGCCAGCGGGTTCGCTATGTCGGTCACCCAGAGATGACCACCTGGAACAAGCCCTGCATCGGCGTTACGGGACGGCTCACTCTAGAGCACGTGTTCCAGTCCAAATACACTGAGACCGAGCAAACCCTTTGGGTTTTTGAGCCGGAACTGCCAGGCAAGTGCCTGCCGCCGTGGATGTATGTCCGGTCTCGCGATATTCGGCCTATCGCAGAGGACGTTCCGTCTCAGGGGGAGGCCTCCCTTTCAGGGGACTGTTCGTATGAGGCCATGCTGCGGAAGGCCGGTATTGCCAACGCGGATTGCTCCCGGCCCTGAGGCCGAGAGCAAATTTCACTTCTTGAGCGCAAGGATCAGTGCGGCGATAGCCGAAATAATCTGCGCGACGTCGATCACTACGGTCACTTCCATTGGAATTTTCCATGAAATGACCCATGGCCACAGGTCGCAAAACCTAGGGCAGAGCTAGCTCCGGTTTGAGAACGTCGCGGCTTTGAAGCTCTTACAGCTTCCCATCCGGCCGGTACGGGCGCACAGGAACGTTTCTCTTCCATTCCTGAGGTATGTCTCACGCTCATTCAGCGTGCCTGACCAGCACCAACATAAGTGCCCGTCCTTATGATTCAATAGATTTCCAACTTCTCAGTTCCTTCGAAATTGTGGACGGATGTCCTATCGCTTTCCTGCCGGAAGGATCGAACTCGATTTGGTCCAAATCCCCGAATGAGGATTGAGCGATGGCAAAGGCGGCACCCCACGAATGCACCCGTTGCGGCGGCACGGGCATGACCACCCACATCCGGGTCCATTATGGTATCCCCGGCCTCTGCTTCGCCTGCGACGGTGACGGCAAGCGCGAAACCCAGGTGAAGAACATTGAGGCTGCCAAGCGGGCAAAACAGGTTCGGGCGCTTGCCGAAAGGGCCAATGCCGAAATCCGCGCCCTTGCGGAGGAGAACGGGGGCCAGAACCTCCTCCTTCCCTATGAGAAGCGCCGAGCCTTCGCATTCTCCGAGGTCTTCTCGACCGCGCAGTACGCCGAGAAGTTCAACATGAAGCCCAGAGAGGCCTTCATCGAGCTTGCCCGGTCCTGGCCGCATTATCGGATCTGGACCGACGAACAGGGGCAGCCGAAGGGTTGGTGGTACGCTTGAGGGGTGCCGCCAGAAAGACGATGCCCAATAAATAAAGCCTGCCGATGTCAGTCGGCAGGCTTTTTTCATGCTTGGTTTTTCAAACCCAAGTGTCGGTAGGCTGAGTCCTTAAAGGACGTAGAAGTCCTTCACGTTTACAGCAGCCTTATTGGTGAGGGTTGCGAAGTGAACCGATGCGGCACTGCCGGTGCCATCCGCGTCGTAGAACAGCTTGCCCGTATCCTTCTCATAAATGATCCGGTCTGACCGATCTTGTGCCTGACCCGTCATATTTGAGCGGAACGCTGCGGCCTTCAGTGCACCATCCGCGCCAATTTTCGTGAAAACCGCATTATCAAGCCAGATGGTGTCATCGGCGGCGCGGAAGTCCGTGATCTTGTCATTGTTCGTCGAGCGATTTGGCCGCACGTCAAAGACGAAGTTGTCCCTGCCGCTTCCGCCGGACAGAACGTCATTGCCAGCGCCACCATAAAGGTAATCGTCCCCGCCGAGGCCCTTGATGGTGTCATTGCCACCAAGGCCTTTGAGCCGGTTGTCGCCTGAGTCGCCTATCAGCGTGTTATTGCGGCTGGTCCCAACAATCGGGATCAGGCTTCTAACACTATACGTTCCATCGTCGAAGGAGACGTACTCAACATCGAAGAGGTGGTTGATGTTGAAGTCTTCAACCATGTCCGTGGCTCTGATGGAACCGCTGACAATGTCCTGCTCGAATACCCACTCGCTACTGGATCCATCGAAAGCCGCGGTGTCGATGCCAGCACCGCCATAGAGAGCATCGAGGCCAAGTCCAGGAATGAGCGTGTCGTTGCCGTCGTCACCAAACAAGTAGTCGTACCCACGACCACCTACGAGGATGTCATCGCCCCAACCGCCTTTGATCTGGTTACCGTAGTCGTTTCCTACGAACCGGTCATTGCCTTGGTTGAACCTCACATACCATTCTGGTGCATTGAGGTCGGCAACAGTGGTCTGAATGTTCAAGTCACCAAGGGTCTGAACAAGCGTGCTCCCATCATAGTAGAACACATCTTCGACAACCACGTAGTCGTAGCCGTCATAGTAGTAGTTCACCGTGACGTTGTCATATTGTTCAAATCCATAGGCATTGAACGTGATCGAGTTATAGCCTGGGTTGAGAACACCGCTAGGGTTGGGCGAGGGTATATAGCCCCATCCGTCTGCAGTGAAATCCCACATGTCGATGCCGGAGCCCCAGTAATTCGAGAGTTCAATAGTCGCCATAACCACCTCGGGAGAATTCGTCGGGCGACCATAGCCGAGGAGGTATTGCCGGTTAGTAACCACCCTGCTCGGCCCTATTCGGCCATTCGTCCAGGAGGGTCTGGCTAATTTCTTCCAGAACTGGGGAATAGCTCAAGATCAAAATCCCCGGAGAATTATGATGGCAGCAGCGACCCCCGCAATCGAAATGGGCATGTTCCGGCAATTCTCGTTTCTGAGTTTCCATACGGCGCTGGACGCTTTCACGGCTGTTACCAAGGCCGATCCAACCGGGATCATCCCGATCAGCCATGACGTGACTAACAACCTGGTTCAGGTGTCCGAAGTGGACGGGAACACCGTGCAAGAGATGCTCCGGGCTGCCGGCGTCAATGTCGAGGGCGAGACCGTCACCCTCCCCCTTCAGGAGGTTTGGGCCGCCGATTCCTGTGAGGCTCTCGTGGACGGCTCCGAAGACTATGCCGACGAGGACCGCTGCCTCTTCAGGCTCGCGGCCTGACTGGCGACACCCACTATGCCGATGACCTTTCCCGGCTTGGGATCATCGGAAAACCCGAGATGAAATCCCCAGAAAGGAAGAGGTCCATGCCCGAGCTCCGCTACCACATCGTTCCGCAGGGCCTGATGATGTCGGTCAACGGTGAGCCGACCTATTGGCTCGATCGCAAGGCTTCCTTCGGCATCCTCTGGGAACACATCGACGACACCCAGGTCGAAATCCTCCGGCACGGACGGGTCGAGATGGTTATGGAGCGCGAGGCCTCGTTCAAGGCTTTCTATGGCGAGATCGGCGGGGCGACACCGCGCACGAGCCGCTCTTTCGTGGTTGTCGAGCAACTCGATCACAGCACGATTGACACTCTCAACCGTGTTCTGACCGGCGAAGAGAAGCCCAATGCCGCAGTCACGGCCATGCAGAGGTTGTCTCGAGAGGCCCTGCTGCGGGTCATGCCTGCCCACAAGCGCTACATGCTCGAAGCAGCCTGAGGGAGGGCCATCATGCACCCTCGCCTCTATCGCCCTCGCCAAGTCGTGGTCCTGCGGCTTCACCGGGAGACCATCGCCTCACGAATGGCTGCAGCCTTCGTGTCTCTGCGCGATGAGCCAAGCGGACCTCGCGAAACCTTCCTCCGCCTCCGGGCCGAGGAAGCCCGTCACGCCATCCGGCATCCGGGCCGCAGACACCGCTGACCCACGGGAATTTTCTGTCCTTCTGAGATGGGCAGACACCCTGAGATGAAAATCCCCGAAAGGACACGGCCATGGCGTTCGATTTCTCGAAGATCAAGGTTCTCACGCCGGAGGAGCGCGCAGCACGGGAGGAGGCCGAGCTTCAGGCCCAGATCGCCGAGGATGCCAAGAAGCGGCAGGAACTCTCCAAGCACACGATCACCGTGACCCTGAGTGAGTGCCCGATGCACCGGTTCACGACATCGGGGGACAAGATCGTCGCCTTCCACGGCGCCGATGAGCGCAGCCGCGGCTTTAGCGGGACCTACTTCGTCCCATACTTCCGCGAGCGATCCGAGATCGACGCGATGCTCGCCCCAATGGATCAGGGCACGACCGTCGTGGTGCGCGGCTACTGGAAGAAGCGCACCTGGCGCAACCAGCAGAACCAGGAGGTCGCGTCCTGGGAATTCCAGATCCAATTCGTCGAGCCCAAGCAGGGCTAATTCGTCATTCCGAACCGCAGGAGATTTCGCCATGGTTGAAGCCAAGATCGTATCCGCCCGCATCACTCCGATCTCCCGAGACCGCTTCGGCCCGCTGCCGGAGGTCTTCGCCACCTTCGACGACGGTCGCGAAGTGAGGCTGTTCGACTACTACCCGGATGAACTCAGCTTCTCCGAACGCGAGTTCGTCGGCCTTACCGAGGCAGAGGGACGCCGCCTGAAGGTCACGAAGGACGCCGCGTACCTCCGCTCCTAAGCCTCCCCATTCCCATCCTCGAGAGAAGGATCATGCCGATGCTGGCTGCCACCGACCTGATCGCCACCCACCGCTGCTTCGTGTTCCCGGACAAAGACACGGCCGTGTCGGTCTATGGCGAACTGATGCTCATGACAGAAACCGACTATATGGGCCTGTTCATTGAGCCCCAGGCCAAGACGATCCTCGTCAATGAGCCGTTCGGCGATGCCTTTGTGTCGCTCCTCGATGACACCGGCAATCTCGGTCCCGAAGTTCTGGTAAAACAGAAGATCGGCAATGACTTCTATGATCTCGGCAACGGCGTCGAGGTCCTGCAACGGGCCTGGAAGACCCTGCAATACGGCATCGGCACCGACGGAAACCTTTATCTGATGAGAGGGCCCGATACGGTCCTGTCGATCCCGGCCGACGGCAAACTCGGGCTGTTCTTCGAAACCGACAGCATCCTGGGCGGTACCCTGCATAAGCACGGGCCGGCCGAACTGGTGCAGGAGCAGTTCAACAAGCACCGCCAGGCCTTCCGCTATGCCGGTCTCTATGACAAGGCCAATGCCCTCCAACTGGTCGAGATCCCGGTCGCAGTCCTCACACCGCCAATCATCGCCGAATTAAACGCCTGCCTTTCTATTTCGGGTCGGATTGGGCGAATTACGGATCACCTCAACACATTCCACTGATCGGAACAGTCATGGACGATTGCCCATCCTGTGAAGGCACCGGGGAGCGCGACTGGCTCAGCGGTGCCCGCTGTTACGAATGCAATGGCACGGGCATCGCTAAGGACGATGATCCGTGCCCTGACTGTCGAGGTGATAACGCCTGCTCAGGCCGGTGTTTGGATAACCCGTCCGGTCACTAAGAGTTGAGCGGGCGGCTGATACGAAAGTCCTCGAAGAGGTCGCTCACGAAGTGGTGGGAGGCACTCTCCAGCGCCCGGATCCTCTCTTCAACCAGGTCGGCCAGAACGCTCCTCGGGTGCGAATTCCGCAATTCGTTCACCGCTTTCTTGATCTGCTCGAGATCCAAGGGGGAAATCGTCGCCCTCTGACTACCTCTTGGCCCTTGTTCCAAAGTCATTCCTCGTCTCCACGTGTGCCGACGATGCGGCGGAATAGCCCCAGCCCAACAGCCACCCCGAGGTGGGGTCTGCCCCTGGCGGTTTCTATTGAGGCCCTGATTACGAATTCGTTATTGCGCCGGCTCCTCACCGGCATGTGAACAATGGCCCACCCACAGCATCGGGTCGATTACGCCAGAGGTAACGGGAATCGTCCCCGGTCGGCCGCCTATGCTGGGGAAATCTGACCGATCTTGTCGAAGTTTGTCTGATTTGGGCTACAACTGAGTAAAGGGGAGGATGACGCTCCCCAAAATCATCGGGGGAAAACGATGTTCTCGTTTCTATCGCAATTCTTCCTGGGAGAACCGCCGCAGGCGCGAGACTTCAATATCGGGGCGATCTACCACTCCCCGAACCTCCATGCGTTCTTCATGTTCGGTCTCATTCTGCTCTGCATGTGCCTGACACCGGCAGCGGTGACCCTCTGGAAATCCCAAAGGCAAGGATGGGCCAGTATGCTGGGCCTGGTGGCTGTTATTGGGGTCGCCATTGCGACAGGGGGCGTTTACGCCAGCTGATATTCAGAGGCGAAATACCCGAACCTTCAAGGAGCGCTGGCGAAGAAAACAGCCGCCGCCGGCAGCACAACCTCCCGCACCTTCGATTAACCCGGGTGCTGGCTGAGTAAAAACCCCAAGGAGCCACTTGCCCGTCAAAGGAAGGGAGGGCGGTTCGTGTCCGAATTCATCATTGAGGCGACGATCACAGGGCCGCAGGCGACCATCGGCGAATTCAGATCTCAGTTTCTGGGTTCCTTTCCCGCCATCAGGAAAGACAACTCCGAGGAGATCATCGTCGCCCTATCGGGGGGCGACCAAGACCCCCGTCCCACTCTCCTGAACCTGTCCAGCGAATTCCCCACCCTGACTTTCTCAATTGTGGAATACGCGGCCGATCTCGGGAGAGAGCAGGTATCCCATCGTTGGATCGCGCAAGACGGCGAAGCGCACTCGGGCTTGTAGCGGCTCAAACCCTGGCGTTCGGGGGAATCCGGTCTGATCCATCGCACTGGGAATGTCCGGAATCTTACTTCGGATCATGAGCGTGAAGATGAATTCAGAAAAATCCCCAGAAAGGATCAGGACAATGGCGCGCTTCAACCCGGTTCAGGCAGCTCTCGCCAACGCACGCAGCCAGGGCCGCAGCACCCACAAGGTTATCGACACCCGCCGCAAGGGCAAGGGCGTCCCCTACAACCGCGCCGCTGCCAAGCGCCGCGACGACTACTGAGCCGGCCCAACCTTCGCCCTCCATCGTCGAAATAGAAAGCAGCCTCGATGCGCAAGATCGCGACCCTGTTTCTCGCCCTGCTGACTCTCGGCATCTCCTTCGCGGAAGCCACAGCGCAATCCCGGTACCCCGGGGGCTATGCTGAAAGCCGGTACGGCCGGGATCGATACTCCGGCTATGAGCGCGGGTATCGACCTCAGTATGCCGAGCCCCGTCACTATGGCCGCCCTCGACACTACCTTGGGGACAACGGCGACGCCATCGGAGCAGGGATCCTGGCACTGACCCTAGGCGCAGCCGTCGTGGGCGCGATCGCCAACCAAGCACAGGTCCAGGCTGCTCCACCTCCTCCGGCTACAACTGACCCCCAGCTCGCTGCCTACTGCGCTCGTCGGTTTCGATCCTACGATCCAATGACCGGGACCTACCTGACGGGAGCTGGGGAACGCTTCGTCTGCACCTATTGATCGATGGCGCTCTGACGCCAGGGAAGAGGCTCGACTTGAGCCTCTTTTTTTATGTTCGGGTCAAGAAACCCAGCCGCCGTCAGGATTACGAATTTGTAATCCCCCACGGGCGCTTCGTTCATCCACGATTTATTTCCGCCCCCCGATAATCTGTCCTATAAACCGAAGCGCCAGACGGAACGGCTATCACCATGCCGGACCCGTTTGGACCTCACAGGTAAAGGTCAATCAGACGATCATGCGTAAGCTAACTTCTCTCGTTCTCGCCGCCTCTGTCTTAGCGGCTCCTGTGTCTCAGGCGATTGCAGCACCCCGCGCCAAGATGCCGGAGATCACCAAGCAGTACCCGGGTGAGAGCTACACCCAATACCGCCGGTACTACGGCGGTCCGCGCTACTATGGCGGCCCACGCTATTATCACCGCCACGGCGGAAACGGCGGCGCGGTTGCTGCTGGCGTGCTTGGCCTCGCCGCTGGCGCTCTGGTCGCTGGCGCGATCGCCAACCAGGCACAGGCCGCTCCGCCGCCGCCTCCCGGCACGCAGGATCCGCAACTCGCGGCCTACTGCGCCCGCAAGTACCGGTCGTACGACCCGGTCACGGGGACGTTCATGGCAAACAACGGCTATCGCTACGTCTGCACCTACTAATCGGCTTGGTACAGGGATCACGCAAAGAGGCTCCTTCGGGGCCTCTTTTTTATGGGCGTATCGTCAAACCTCTGGAAACCAGACCAATCACGATCCGGGCTTTCTTCAGTTCCTCTAAAATCATCCCATCGATCCGATGATTTGAGAAACCCCGAAAGGTTCGAAATGACCGATGCTCCCGCCTCCCAGCCGCAGGACCTCCCGAGCGATCCGATGACGGATGTCGGTCACCTCCTGATCCGCGCCTATAATGGCGACCAGTTCGACCCGTTCTTTGTGGTCGGTCACCCGAGCCGGACAAAGGAGCCGAACGTCATCATCCGATCCTGCTTCTATTACTCGATCCTGATGACGCCGAAGATCACGATGATCTACGACAACAGCGGCCGCGGCGGCATGTGCGACATGACCGTCGACGAGATTCCCGTGATCTGGAAAACGCCCGCTCTGCTCGAAAGCCTGGGAACGACCTTCGAGGCCCTTCAGGATGGTACCGCCGTCATTATGGCGACAGAGGCACCGAAACCGGACATCGACCTCTGGGCCCGGATTGCCGAGGCCGAAGGGAAGGTCCTGAATGCCGCCTGACTCAGCGCAGCTCCCTCCGGGGATAGGAATACTCGTTTTGAGATCCATCCTCGTGCCGCTCGACGATCCGGACCCGCTTGCCCTTGTCGAGAACCTCAACTGTCACGACGCTATCCAGCGGATCGGTTCGCCAGCGGCCGGTTTCGGCGGCCCAGATCACCCTGGTCCCCTCCAGACGGCAACGATATTTCCAAAGCGTCCCATCCGACGGGCGATTATAGGAGACGATGGTGATCTCTCCTTCGGGCTGGGCTTTCATGATGGACGGCTTTCTGCCCATCACGCCGCCCATTGCCGCACGACAAATCTCGCCTCGCTCGGCGGGAGTGAGTTCGGCTGCATAAGCCGGTCCTGCCACGGCTAACCCTACGACCAGGATTCCAAAACGCTTCATCGCTATACCCATCTGAATTCTGGTATGGGGCTACTAATACTCGATCGATTCCGCTCTCGGATTACCTGCTATGTTGCCGAAATTCCATAAGCCACTTCTCATAAGCGCACTGCTTGGTGCCACTCTGAGCGGAGTTGGGACAGGCCCTACCTCTGCCGGTGAGCTCTATATCTATGAGCACAACCAGTCGGTCATCGACTGGTTTGTCGTCGGAGATAAAATCAAGGCAACCTATTCCAAGCCAAAGGCCAGCCTCGCAGCGGCAGGGGTCAAGGAGGGGGCAGTCCTTTTCGAAGGGGACTACGAAGGAAACCGGATCGTCGGCACCGCGTTCGCTTTCAAATCCGGCTGTGCCCCTGCCGCCTACCAGGTGATCGGTATGGAGCAGGGAAGCCAGATCATCCTTCGCGGTCCGGGCCCAGTCAGATCCAAGACCGGATGTGACGTCATCGGCTACTCCGCAAAAAGCCCTCATGCTGAACTGACGTTCCACTATTCTGCCACCCACCATTGATCGTCAGGCCCTTGCCTGCCTGCTGGATCCCGCCGGGTCAGCCTGTGTTATGATCCGCAGTGATTCAAACGGACGGTTGCAGTGATGGAGGCGTCACTCCTTAGCAGCTTCGCTTGCCATGACGGGCAGGAAAGCCTCGTCCTCGGCCAGAGGCCGGACGGCTCCATCGCTCACATCTCGGAGGTGCCGCGAGGGACGGCCTGCGAGTGCACCTGTCCCGGCTGCGGGGCTCCCCTCGTGGCCCGGAAGGGAGAGGTTCAACACCACCATTTCGGTCACCAGGGCTCTGAAGACGGACGGCCCTGTAACACAGGACCGGAAACCGCCCTGCACAAATTCGCCAAGGAGGTTCTGGAACAGAAGCTACACCTCTTCCTGCCGACCCTGGACCTTTGGGACGGTCCCGAGAGGTGGGTGGGTTTCGAAGGAAAGTCCTATGAATTTGACGCCGCCGTCCTGGAGTACCGTCTGGGGGGGATCATTCCCGATGTCATCGTTCGAAAGGGAAACAGGGACCTGATCGTCGAGTTTGCCGTCACCCATGAGTGCGGGCCTGCCAAGATCGCCCAAATCGCCAATATGGACATCAGCGCCATTGAGGTTGACCTATCCAAACTGCCGCGCGACACCTCGCGGAAAGGGCTCGAAGACGCCATCCTCAGTTCGGCCCCGCGCAAATGGCTCCACAATCCAAAAATCAGGGAAGGGCAGCGGGAACTTGAAACCCGTCGGCGCCGGCGAGCCGACACACTCTCCCGGCAGGTATCTCCTCTTGTGAAGGCCTATCGAGGAGCTCTTGAGAGCCACCGAACCTCCCGCAATTCGTGCTTGGCGGTCGGCCGCATCGAGAGCGATGGCATGGAGAAGGCGATTGGCTACGATGTCCCCGGATCGGGTTGTTTCAAGGTCCCACCACGCGACTGGCAGGCAACCATCCTCTCCGGCGTGATCGAACAGGCTGTTGTGGGGAGATCCGCCCATATCACTATCAAGGAGGCGCTCCGGAAACTTAAGGATCGAGGCTGGATCAACTTCCGTTTTAGCCGGATCTCTGAAGACCAGGCGGCTGCACTGCGGGAAAGCTCGGTTCAATTCGAATTTCCGGAATTCGCAATTCAGGCGTGGGCCACCGCCCTCTCACGCCAAAGCATCCTTGTCCCCGTCTCCAGCACCGGACGCTGGATTCTCCACCCCATGATCGTCAAGGAGATCCAATCCAAGCGCCTCGCCGATAAACAATCCGGATAATCGCTTTCCCATAGCACCGGAGGATGTTTTCGATTTCGGGATCATTGCCGCGAACAGATGATCGGACCAATCCCCGAAAGGATCCTCACGATGGATGCGAGTCGCTACTCCCTGAAGCTCCACAAGGACTTCCCCGGCAAGGGCTGGCTCCTTGAGCTCCACATGAACGACAGCGACGAAGAGGATGTCGCCTTCGTCGAGACGTTCCGCGCCACGGCCTTTCGCTATCTCGGCGCGGCACCCCACGGGTTCATCCGCCACGAGGACGGAAAGCGCTTTGTCGATACATGCTGGTTCCTGCAGGGGGAAAGCTCCGACTGGCTGATGTTCGAGTTCTGGACCAGCGACCAGACGGCAATGCTCGACGGGGTTATCCGCGTCATTGAGGCGCTGGAGACCCAGGGCGTATCCGTCGTTTTGCAGTGATATAGTGCCGCCATGGCCGATCACTTCAAGTCCACCTACTATGTGCTCGATCCCAAAGGGACCGTGCATCGGATCAAGACCAAGACCATCGGAGAGCTAAGAGCCCTCGATAGCTTCCGCCGCCAATGCCTGATCCATGGCTATACGGCCAAGGACGAGGAACAGGTCGAGGCTGACATCGAGGCCAAGATCTATGAGCAGATCTTTGGTGGGGACGTGATCAAGCACGAGGTCCAGCACGCCTTCCTTGAGGCAAATGGCACGCTGGTCGATCACGACAATCCAAATTCGTTCTTTGAGGCCATCGGTTATAGCCGCACCTTGAAAGACCGCTGCAAAAGGCAGCACAAACGATACATGGAGGACGGGAAACTTCCGGGCGGCGGCTTCGTCTGCAATGATCCAGCCCCCTACCATGTCGATCTGCCAGGGTTCTCCGCCTAAGAGCCTCATCTCCTTTCGGGACATGTCCACGAACCAATGATTGGGCAAAACCCCGAAAAGGAGATTGGACATGCGGATCCGGCGCTTCAGCAGCTTCGACAAGACCATCGGATCCGATCGCGACACCCTGGTCAGCGAGTTCCTGGACGTCAGCACGGCCACGGACCACGAGTTTCCCAACGAGCTCGGTCGCCAGCGTTACGCCCGCTACATCCATGCGGTCGGCTGCCTCCAGTATGGCGACAAGTTTCTCGCTGACCTGGAAGCCGTTTACGCCAGTGGGGTCGTGCAGCGCCCCACTTTCCAGGTCGGGGAGGCCGCCTGATATGGACGCCGCAACCCAACACACCAACCCGTCCATGACCTATGAGGCGTGGAAGGCTCAGGCTGTCTCCTACGCCTGGACCACTTACCTCCTGCCAGATGACTGCATCGAGGACGATAGATTCCAGCCTGCCTACTCCGCCGGCGACACGCCGGAGCGGGCGGTCGATGACCATTGCCAGCGATACGACATCAATAAGGTCGGCCCGTTGGGCACGATGTGAAATCAGAAACCCGCCCCGACAAAGGGCGGGTTTTCTTATGCTCCGACTTCCAAACCCCATCGCCCTGATCCCGGCTCATCTCAATTCTCGATTGGGATTGTGAAGAGATGATCGAAAAAATCCCCGAAAAGGAGCAAGGCGATGGACACCCTCGAGCAATTCACGGTTCTATCCGGCATTCGCATCCAGGTTCTGGCCCAGGCTATCGCCTGCAAGACAGCGTTCGCCCGTGACCTCCATGAGCGTCTGGCGCAGCAGCTCGCCTACATCTGCAAGAAGCTTCGGCTGGAGATCGCAGTCGCGGCCCGCTTCGGGGACGAAGACGAGGGTGCCCTCAGCTGGGAAGGCCCGGATGAGATCCACCTGATCGACAGCCTCTACATCGATAACGGGACCCGCGAGTACCAGATCAACGGTGAGAACTGGTACTCGCTGGAGGGAGACGGCGAGCCGATCGCCTCGCCCGCGACCGCCGAGCAGATCGAAGGGCTGGCCCGCTTCATCGAGGAACTCGCCCAATACGGCGTCCTCGTCACGGCCAACTACGTCTTCATCCCCTGCGAGGAGCAGATCGCGGCCTAAGGGTCGCACCTCCCATCGCGTCGATCTCACAGCTTCGGAGAAAAGGCATGACTGCCGCATCGCTCAACAAGCCGGCCCCGCTCATCTGGACCGACCGCATGTCCACCGGCATGAGCCACTACACCTACTTCGGCGGCCGGACCCCAGGCGAGCAGATCGTCTACGTCCTGCGCAGCGATCTCATCCTGGAAAAAGGCACGCAGGAGCGCTGGGAAGTCTCCTGGAACACCGGCTGCTATCCGCGCCGCCTTCCGGAGACCCGGTACCATCCGACCCTCTGGGCCGCAGTCGAAGCCGCCGAGGCGGAAGTCGCCCGGATCACCGCGCAGCCGAAACAGCCCTGCCGGGCCTGCGGTCCGCACTGCGACATCTGGAACGAGAGCCAACTGGACCTCGCCGCCTGAGACCTTTCCCCTCGACTCCCCTCACGACAACAGAAAGGATCCCGTCGATGTCGATCACCGTGAAACGTCCGAGAAAGCGCTTCCCCTGGAAAGGCATGCTGCTCAAACGGGACTGCTACCGTGACCTGAGTACCTGGTGGAGCGAGAGCTTCTACCGCCGTAAGAAAGCCTGATCCGGTCGAGACGCAAGAAGGCCCCCGAAACAGAGGGGCCTTTTTTCATGCTCGCGCCTTCAAACCCCTGCTACTGGGCGGCCAGTGCATAACGAAGTTCGATCTCGACGTCAGTGACCTCTTGATCCAATCTCCGTGCCTCTGCAATCACCTCGTCGGTCCACAACATCCGATTCCGGCCAAACTTCTCAAACAACTCTTCCTGGGCCTTTTCAATCTCGCGACAACGATCCCGCAAAGCCTGGATCTCGGGCGTGACAACCGGCTCGACAACCTCATCCATTTCTGTATTCGGCACGAGATAGTAGTCGCGGTCCTGATTTTGTACGGCCCGATATAGGTGCTCTGGATACGGCTGCCCTTCTTCCCAGGTCTCGGGGTCGAAATCCGACCAATCTCGCTCGGCCTCACCAGCGTTAGCAGAGAACGTCACCGCCGCTTCAATATGAACAGTGGCCGGTTTCGGCTTTTCAATAGGATCAACCTTCGGCGCCTCGACAGGCTTTGCCCTCTGCTCGACGACAGAGGGAGGCTCTGTAGACGCTAGGGGTACAGCAGCATTCGTCTCCTGAGGAGAGACAGTCTTAGGCCTCGACACATCCGACTGCTCTGACTCGCAGGTCCTCATAGATAGAAGGACACGAGCCTCTTTCTCGCTGAGCCCTGGATTGGCAGCCATGAATTCCGCGAGTTGCTCTTCGGTGAAGCTGCCCTTTGGCACGACAAAGCTATTGGTCACCCGGAAGGCGCGCCTGCCCTCCTTCAGAGCCTTCCGGTGCTCCGCTACAAGCACCTTCTGATCGGCCAGCTTTTTCTTCTCAGCCTGCTTGGCCGCGAGCCGACGCGCGATCGCCCGTTCGCCTTCCTCACGGATCTTGGCCATCTCAGCATCGATCTGGTCCATGCGCAATTGCACACGCTTCTCGATCACGCCGGGACGCTCGGCGCCCCAGGAGTAGCGCTTCCCGTCCTTGCGGGCCGTGTTGACTGATACTGATCCGGTCGCAGCAGCGCCCATCACAAAGCCTCTCACTTCGTCAAAAACAGGAGGCGCGCAGTTGGACTCACACCTCCGAATTAAACCGGAAGGTAGCAGCCTTATGGCCAAGATTCAACGAAGTGAAACCCGGAACGTCGAATTCAACTGACACTCAAACGGCAGTTATCACCAGAAACCTCCTGCCAGTCCCGCATGCCGGAAAGGCAGATGGCCGGAAAACTGACCTGTCGCAGAAATGGCAGGTCCGAAATTTCTCACCTGACAGCCCAAAGTAAAACGGCCTGACAGGTTGGTTCCCGGCCGATCTTTCGCACTTCGGGCGAGCGACAGGTTCGAAAACTGGAGGCCTGTCACATCTTCTCCGGCCTGGCAGACACCCCAGCAGCCCTCCATCCTCTCTTGCTGCTCTCTGGGAGGCAGTCCGTCCGCGATCGAGCGATGGTCGACAGCACGCAGTCCGCGCTTGCTTCATAGACCCACGCGACACCCGCTGCCTGGTCCGATCGCACTCCGGCTGGATCCCTCGTCAATTGAGCTGCCTGTCCCTTCAGATCGGACATGAAAGGTCGAATTTGACACCACCTGTCATCAGTTCCGGCCCAATCTGTCAGGTCCTGTTACGACAGACCTTTCATTTGGGCGACAGGTCATACATGCGGGCACCTGTCATAGCATCAGCCAAACCCTTACGAGGCAAAGGCTTGGCTTCTCGGCCACTATCATCCTGCTACACATGCAGGAGGAATCCGAGCTCGCCTGTTGCCAGGAGCCAGCGACCGACACGCTCCCTTAGACGGGCCGGCACGGTCACGGCTCTGCCGGGGCAAGTGACAGGTCTGGGGCAATGCGGCCTGACACACCGAGCGGCCGACCAGCCCGTCCCGCCAGTGCCATCGAGGCCGAGGGCCACCCTCCCCGCCTGGTCGAGGCACACCAAAGGACCAGACGATCTGACAGGTCGAGAAACTCCCTGCCTGTCAGCGGAGTGACAGGTCTTGCCACAACCGACCTGTCACCCATTCTCCTGTTAGATCGCAGTCGATCCTAGTCGCTGCAGCTCCCGGATCTCCCGAGTGCACCGGCCGGACTCGCCAGCTCACTGGCCAGACTCCATTCGTGCAAAGTAAAACCCCTGTTCGGAGCGTTCAGAGAACGCCACTGGTCTTTTGCTTGGCCTGAATACATATCCTTTGCTTGACGCCCGTCGTATCGAAGAACAGCGGGTGTGCCCCCGCGATTCTGCTGGAGCGTAATCACATCAGTTTGTACTGTCGGAATACGTTTTCACGGCAGAGATAGACGCGCTCTCACCGTGTGCGCGTCTCCAAACCCGCCCGGAGCGGCCTGGAGGCCGGTCGAGGCAGGACAGGCTCAAAGACTCTCGATCGGCTCGGGAGGGGCCACAGGCCCCGTTCTACGTCCCGCATGACCCTACCCCGCCGACGGGCATAGCCTGCGGCTGTCGGAACACCTCTGAGGCTCACAGACCCCTAATAGGAGGGGTCCAGAGGGAGGTTTAGGGGCAGGATAATTTTTAGGGCCCAATACCGCAAATCTGATGCACCTACCGGTTCATCCAGATTTGCTGTCACTTACATTGGGCTCTGCGAGGCTGTCCCGGCGCGCTTTGGCTGAGGCCAAACCGCACGATCCAGGCGGATCGTGGCCGGGTACGGGCGAGGCATCCGACTGCTGAACGCAGCCCTGCCTCGCCATCCGGACGCGAAAACCGCGTCCCTCGTGAATACTATGTGATTACTTGCCGTCGCAGAACGCTCCGGCTGCGGGCGGACGACCAGCGTCCGCATGCTCTCTCGGCCTCTGCCGCTCTCAAGAGCGGCTCGGCCCGGCTGACAAGCAGCCTCTGGAAGGGGTTAGGGCCATCTCGGCGAGGGTTGCTGCAGGGCCATTCGGCCCCCGATAGCGCCATCCTTCTTTCCAGCCCACCCCAGGATCCTGAACCTGCAACCTGGCCCGGACTTGTTCTTTCACAAACGCCGCCGCGAGCGCTTCGCATCACCCGTTGCGGCGCTCACATAGATCGGAACCTTGATCAGCGTAATTACCCACGCCCTTGTCAGCAGGCACAATTCCTGAATCCATGGGGAGATGGATCGCACTGATTTGCAGCGTCTGAGCAAGGAAGAGCTGATCGAGCTGGTGCTGCGGCTGCAGCATCCGCCAAAGACCTCGCGCACATCCTCCAAGCCACCCTCGACCGATCGCAAGCAGCGTCGGGATCAGGCCAAGCCCGGCGGGGCCAAGCCGGGACATGAAGGTCACAGCCGGATCCTCAGCGCCACGCCCGATGAGGTGGTCGAGCATCGTCCTGACCGGTGCTCGGGCTGCTCGGCTGTCCTGATGGTGGATTGGCCGGCGGAGACGATCAGCATCCACGAGCAGATCGACCTCCCGGAGATAACGCCCCGCGTCACCCAACATCGGCGCCTGGCGGTGTGCTGCCCCGCCTGTGGAACGCGGGTCGTCGCGCCCGTGCCGGAGGCCGCCAAGCGGACACCGTTCGGGCCGCGCGTCCATGCCATGGCGACTTATCTCAAGACCTTCCAGGCCCTGTCCTACGAGCGGCTGCAGGGCACGTTCGCGGACCTGTTCGGGCTCACCATCAGCCAAGGCGGCCTGATGAACATGCTGCGCCGGGCGCAGGACGCCTTCGCAACCGAGCGCGACAAGGCGGTTGCGGCGTTACGCCAGGCCCGGGTCGTCGCCTCCGACAAGACCGGCGTCCGGATCGAGGGCTGCAATGCCTATCATTGGGTGTTTCGCTGCGCCGAGGCGGTGGTCCATCACGCCTCGCCGACCCGAGGCGCTATTGTGGTCCGGACCATGATGGCCGGACACCGGCCCGAGGTCTGGTGCTCCGACCGCTATAGCGCACAGCAGGGCCATGCCGACGCCCACCAGACCTGTCTGGCTCATCTTTCCCGCGACGTCGCCTATGCCGATGAGGCGAGCGAGGATGTCCTGCCCTCCCGCCTCAAGCTGTGGCTGCACCGGGCCTTTGCCCTGGCGGAGGAGGTCGCAACCCTTGCCGCCTCGACCCTGGCCCGCAAGCGCCGCGCCTTGGAACGAAGTCTGGATGATATCCTGGCCGCGCCGACCTCCTGTGATCTCGCCCGTGACCTTCAGAGCAAGGTCCGGCGCGCTCGCGATCAGCTTCTGACCTTCGCCCACTGGCCCGGATTGGTTGAGGCAACCAACAACGCCTGCGAACGCGCGCTCAGACCGGCCGTGATTCAGCGCAAGGTGACCAACGGCTATCGGGCGATGTGGGCGGCCGCGGGCGAAGCAGACATTCGAACGGTCGTCGACACGGCGCGCCTTGGCCCGGAAACCAACGCGTTCAAGACCATCCTTCAGACCGTGTCCGCCTGAACCTCAGCTCAAAATGGGGCGTGGGTAATTACTGATCAGCAACCCGTTGGTCTTGAGATGACCGGGATGCTACTGCTTGCAAGGAAGCAAAGTCAGGGACCGCCGACCCCGACGTGATACGCGGGATGTGTCGTGCCGGGAATACGCGGAAAGGGATGGGCCAAGAGCCGAACGGTGCGACTCTCCCATCGCCATGGCCTGGCGGTAGCCTAAGCGATCTTGAAGTCGTACGCGCTGAGCCACAACCATTTGTCGATCTTGGCGAACTGAACCGCCTTGCCGGTCCCGCTGCCATCGGCGTCATAGTAAAGGGCGCCCTTAGCCATGTCGTAGATGATGCGATCGTCCGCGTCCGAGGCCGCCTTCCCCCACGTGAATGCGTCGAGCCCGAGCGTTCCCTGCTTGCCGAGTGCCTTAAAGACCGACCGGTCCAGCCAGATTGTATCCGCGGCGATGCTGAACGATCGGATCGTATCGATCTCACCCTTCCCGAGCTTGGTGTCGAAGACAAAGGCGTCTCGACCGGCGCTGCCCTGCAGCAGATCCGCTCCCTCGCCCCCGGACAGGACGTCGTCGCCAGCGCCACCATCCAGCGTGTCGTTGCCGTCCCCACCATAAAGCCGATCCTTCCCGGAGCCGCCATCAAGGCGGTCCTTGCCGTCCCGGCCGTAGAGCTTGTCGTCCCCGGAGGAGCCATAGAGCCGGTCCTGCCCCTCATTGCCGGTGAGCACGTCATTCCCCGACTTTCCGTCCAGGAGACTTCCGACCCTCGAAGCGTAGAGCTTGTTGGCAAGCGAGTTGCCATAGCCGCTGATGGCGTGACCGGTCAGGTGGAGGTTTTCCACGTTCGATCCAAGCCTGAGGTTTACGGAGCTGTACACCGTGTCCGTGCCGCCTCTCACGCTCTCCAGAATCCGGTCGCCGGACGAGTCGACGATATAGGTGTCGTTACCGGTCCCCCCGGTCAGCAGATCAGCTCCGCCGGCGCCATCGAGGCGATCGTGCCCTGCGCCGCCGGAAAGCGTGTCGTTTCCTCCTCCGCCCGTCAGAACGTCGTTTAACGCACTGCCGATGACGTGAAGATTGTCAGGCCTGACCGGGTCAGGTTCGGTCGGCGTGGGATCAACCGGCCCCGGATCAACTGGTCCTGGATCGACCGGGCCCGGGTCCACCGGGCCGGGATCGACGGGCCGCTCGCCAATGACAAGGTTGCTGTTGGCCGCCAGCGATCCCGATGTTCCCGGGCCAGGCAGCGCAAGGTCGGCGCTGTTCCCCGACACGCCGGCGATGGTGGCCCCGTTCAAACGGAGAGCGCCACTCTCCAGATAGTCCAGATCGCCTGACAGGTCGCCTGGCTGCACCGTGTAATGGAAGACCAGGGTGTTCGTCCCCGACCCCGAAACGAACGACGCGAAACGGTCGATTAGACCGGTTTCGAGCGCGAGCGTCGGCAGGCCTGCACTCGTATCCACCACCACGACCTTGCTGAACTCCACAGCGATCGCAATCTGATCCCCGGCCGAATAGGTGCCGGCTGCCGTGCGAGCGGCAACGTTGATAACCTTCGGCCGAGCGGCATCGACGGTCCAGGTATAGGTGGCCGGTGTCGCATCCATGTTGCCGGCGGCATCAATGGCTCTCACCGCCAGTGTGTGACTGCCGTCGACGAGACCGGTGATCGTAAATACGTCCGAGGCCGCGGCAAAGCTCGACCCGTCGAGGCTGACCTGGAAGGATGCACCCGCCTCGCTGGATAAGAAGGTGAAGACCGCGTTGGAATTCGGTGAAGTCCCCGGCGGGCCCGCGGAGATCGTTGTCTCTGGAGGAACCCCGTCGACGAGCACTTGCGCGGTCGACCCGACCCCGTTGAGGATCGTTTCCGCGTCCAGGCCCCCCAAGCTTTGGACCGTGCCGCCTTTCAGGGCCAGGGAGCCGATTGCGATGCCGTTCGCGTCCAGGTCCCCGGTTGCCGCGACATAGCGGAAGGTCAGTGCTCCTGTTCCTGATCCGCCAAGGTACGATGCTTCGACGACCTTCGAGCCGACAACAAGGGCAATGCTGGGTGCCCCGCTGACAACCACCGCCTCAGTAAAGGCTAGGGTAAAATCCAGGGCGTCCCCGGCCTTATAGGTCCCATTGGCAGGCACAGCCACGGACGAAACCTGCGGGACACTCGCATTGTAGATGATCGTATTGGCCGAGAGCGCGATTGCCCCGGTAGCGCCCTTGAGCGTCAGGGCGTAGTCGACATCGTCCACCCGGAATGTCAGCGTCTCACCGGAGAGTGACGCGCCCTGAAGTGTGCCAGTGGTGATCCGGATGCTCTCGCCATTCTCGATGTCCGTGATGACGTCCCCGTCGAGTTCACTCGCTTTGCCCTCGAAGAGATCCCGTCCTCCGCCACCCGTGATGGTATCGTTGCCGAGACCGCCGTTGATCGTCGATGAACCTGACTGAGCCGTGATCTTATCGATCCCGGTTCCACCGATGATGGTCTCGGCGTTCAGGATTGTGACCGTGTTGGGTGTATCGCCCAGGCTGATACGGTCATTCCCCGCGCCCGCATCGAGCGTCTCGACCGCTCTAAAGATGATGGTGTCATCGGCCTCGCTGAGGATGACGTGATCGATCCCGGTGCCGCCGATCAGGATCTCGACGGCTCTGACAGTGACCGTGCCCCCGGCATCACCCAGCAGAACGACGTCCATTCCGGCCCCGCCGTCGATGCCCTCAACGCCGCTCGCAATGAGCGTGTCGTTGCCTTCACTCAGTGTGATCTGGTCGACGCCGACGCTCCCGATCAGCGTCTCGACATTCCGGATTGCGACAGTCCCACCTTGGCCAATGAGCGTGACGCTGTCGCCGCCCAGTCCGCCATCGATGCTCTCGATGCCACTCACCGAGACCGTGTCATTGCTGCTGCTTAGAGTAATGTGATCAACCCCGGCACCGCCAATGAGCGTGTCGATCAATCTGACAGCGATCACGTTGCCGTCGGCTCCGAGGGTAATGATATCCGAGCCCGTTCCGCCGATGATAGTCTCGGCGTTTAGGATGGTATACGTGCCACCGCGGTCTCCCAGGATGATGCTGTCATTTCCGGCACCCGCATCGAGGGTCTCAACGCCCACGGTGATGAGGATGTCGTCGCCATCGCTCAGGAACACCTGATCGACGCCGCTGCCGCCCAAGAGGGTTTCGACATTGTGCAGAGTGACGGTGCCTCCCTGGTTTCCAAGGGTAATGGTATCGCCACCAGCCCCGGCATCGAGGAACTCGATCCCGGTCATGAAAAGGGTGTCATTCCCGCTGCTGAGCGTGATCCGATCAGTCCCAGCTCCACCGATGAGCGTCTCGACCTGTCTGACGGCCACGACGTTGCCGCCATCGCCAAGGGTCACGGTATCGGATGATGCCCCGCCGATGATGGTCTCGGCGTTCAGGATTGTGACCGTATTGGATGCATCGCCCAGGCTGATCGTGTCGTTGCCGGCGCCCGCGTCGAGGGTCTCGACCGCTCTAAAGATGAATGTGTCATCTGCCTCGCTGAGGGTGACGTGATCGATTCCAGTGCTGCCAACCAGGATTTCAACCCCTCTGACAGTGACCGTGCCCCCGGCACCAGCCAGGAACACGACGTCCATTCCGGCCCCACCGTCGATGCTCTCGATGCCGCTCGCAGTGAGCGTGTCGTTGCCGCTACTCAGGGTAATTAAGTCGACGCCGACACTCCCGATCAGCGTCTCGACTTGGCTTACAGCCACCAAGTTGCCGCCATCGCCGAGGGTCACGATATCCGATGATACCCCGCCGACGATGGTCTCGGCGTTCAGGATTGTAAGAGTGTTGGATGTGTCGCCTAGCCTAATCGTGTCGTTGCCAGCCCCGGCATCAAGAGTCTCGACCCCCCTTATGAGGATCGTGTTATCTCCGTCACTGAGGATCACCTGATCGGTTCCCGATCCGCCCACCAGGGACTCGACGTTTCTGACAGAGATTGTGCCCCCGGAATCACCTAAGACGACGAGATCCCCTCCTGCCCCACCGTCGACGCTCTCGATCCCGGTTAGCTTGATAATGTCATTGTCGTTGCTGAGGGTGACCAGATCAGTACCAGCCCCGCCGGTCAGCACCTCAACGCCGGTGATCGTCAGGGTGTTTCCGGCATCTCCCAGGGAAACACGATCGTCGATGGAGCTTCCGATGATCTGTTCGATACCCTCGACATAGAATTGATGGGGTATTCCGCCATTCTGAACGATGGTGAGACTATCGACTCCAGACCCGCCGGCGAGGGTGGTGATACCAGAACCAGAAACGGGTTTGACCACGAAAGCATGGCCTGCAGCAGATCCTAGGATTGTTAGCGGAGCGGCCGTGAGCCCTACCGCGTCTATCGACTGTACGGGCTCTGATCCCCCATCGACGGGAACATTGCCTCCGTTCAATGTAACAATGACGCGCCCGGTCTCGTCGTACCGGACGTGGACGCTGTCTTCGGCTTCGCCTCCAGAAAGGAGCAGAACACCATTAGAGACGGACGCGGAAAACGTCATGAGAGGCTCCGAGGAGACGGCAAAACTGCAATTAGGTGGGATCAGGCGGAACTGGAGATATTCAGGTTGGTAACGCCCAGCCTTAGGACCGGCAACTGAATAAATACCTTAATCGCTCCTGATCGTCACGCTCGCCTTTGCGCCTAGATTGACGAACGCCAGCTTCCCGAAGTGCTTTACTCTCTGTGACATCGCCCCCTGACAGGGGTCAGACTTTATCCGAGGCTCGGCGTCCGTACCTGACCTGTTGGGCCTCGCCGATCACAACCCGGGTGCTCTGCACATGCCGGCGCATGAGTAGTTCGGCCAAAGGACCGTCCCCAGACTGGATTGCCTCGAATATCCGTACGTGCTCGAGATGCCGCTCCTCTTCCCTTCCCTCCTTCCGGCCCCAGTGCATCCGGTAAAGAATCCGATTGTATCGCCAGAAATCATTGTTCATCAGGCGAGCGAATTCTCGGTTCCCGGAGATCTGAATGATCTTTTGGTGAAAGTCGATGTTAGGCTCATCACCAGCAGGCTCGACAGCCTCCCCTAATATCTGGGTGGCCTCCTGATCGATAATTGCTTTGAGCTCCGCAATATCCTCCTTTGTCGCTCTCAATGCCGCCTTGAAAGCGGCTCTAGCTTCCAAGACCTCTCGCAACTCATAAAGATCGGCCACATCCTCCGGTGTAAACACCGTCACCCTAGCGCCTGAATAGGGATGGCTCTCAACAAGACGCCTCTCCTCGAGCAAGCGGAGCGCCTCACGTACTGGTGCCCGGCTCACGCCAAGGCGCTCGGCCAGCGCCGCCTCCTTAAGCTGTGCTCCCGGCTCGAACTCGCCGCTGAGGATTGCGGCAGCGATCTTTTCCGCAACGATGCTGCGAAGAGAGAGGATGTCGCTCATAGAAGCGAAGCCATTGTAGCCATTCTCACTTTATAACGTCAGATAGAGGACAATCCGGCCACTTGTCGCCGGTTGTGGCATAAATGTGTCTGGACTCTGGCCGCCCTTGGTATACAAGGTGACGAAGTTTAGTTGCGTAACAGGAGACGCCCATGTGCAGGGTCGTTTCGAATCCGGATTTGCCCTTCGAAGGCATGGGTAACCTATTCGCCGTATGCCCGATGGATCCCGCGAGCGGCCGGCGACTGCAGATCACGCCTGCTTCCAACACGCTCGCCTCCCACAACCTCAAACCGTACCTTCGGCTCTGATCATTCCGGCAATTGTCGACAAGTGGCTAAGCCCCATCGGCGCTTAAACACCCCAAACGTCAAATCGCCGGTCCTACCTGTTCCCACCAAACGAGCCATCCGAGCCAATTCACTCAGCCTAAACGTTCAGCCCATCGAGAAACTGCTTAGCCAAGTTCCCTTTCGGGTTCGTTACTCCCAGAGCCTTGTCGACCAAGAACGAAAGCCACAGAATTCCACCCTAACCGCGATCGGCAGGCTCAACAGATCCCGGCACGATCCTAAAAACACCGCCGAACCAACTGCCCGATGCTCTGGCCTAACGGCGGCGAAATAAACTGCCATTATCCGAATTGTCGTTACGGACCAGCTCTGCGCTAAAAAGGAGCATGACCCGAAACGCAAATCATAAATCAACGTCGCGCATCTGGACCGCCAGCATTATTTGCCTAGCGCTTGGCGGATGCCAAAGCGCTCTATTCAGACAGGCCGAGCCAGTCTCTTCCTTCCAGACAAGTGCCCAAGTCCACGCACCTCTGCCAAAGGAGACGCAAAAGCAGATCACGCTGGTGAGCAGCAGCGCCCATGAATGTCTAGCTCGCGCAATGTACTTCGAGAGCAATCGAAACAGTGATGACGGAATGCTGGCCGTTGGAACTGTCGTCATGAACCGGGTCGCGTCTCCTAAGTACCCAGACACGATCTGCGAAGTTGTTGGTCAAAAGGGGCAGTTCGCCAAAGGCGTCCTGACTAAGCCAACGCCGGATCCAGGATACTCGCGCGCAAAGATGGTCGCGTCTGAGGTTCTTACCGGCGCCAGGCACAAAGCCGTTGGTCGATAGCTGTATTTCCACACTGCCGGGTTCCGGATCCCATACAAGGATGCTCAATATCTGTTAGTGGCCGGCGGGAACGCCTTCTACACCAGGGGCGCGACGACGGATGAGTCGATTCCGACCTTCGTCACACTGAAACTTGCGGCGCTTCAGTTCTCATCAGTCCAGTTTCTTCAGTGATATAACGCAAAAAGGCCGCCCAATGGCGGCCCCCTGCGAACACCCTTACGAACTCATCGAGGGGTCTGGTGCGTCAAAGTTCATCTCTGCGTATTATCGATAACGTTGACATTGCTTGCGACCATCGTCAGCGAAACAACGCGCTCACCATCATCTTCGGAGTATGCGAACGGAACGATCGTTCCACGCACCTCGATCAAATCACCTATGTTCAGCGAGGACATCATATCCTCGATCTTCGCTGGCTCGCGCACGACGATCGTCAGCTCACACGCGCCATCTTCTGGGATATCTCGCAAATTCTCGGACGTTGCCAGGGCGATCTCCAGAAATTTTCTCTGGCGCATACCCAAGACCCGACCGCCGACATTAAAGCCTGCCCTGTGCTTAGGAAGATCAGCAAAAACTTCGTCCATTCGATCCACAAAGCGTTTGTCCCGAGCCACAACGCTTGTTGCGGCCGCGACGGCTTCCGTAAGCCGGGAGAGACTTCCGCTAATCGCGATCGGATGGAAAACCGATTCTCTTATACCGTCGTCAGCATGTTTGCCCATTTCTTTGTTGCCCCTTTTGGGTGGTTGATTGAGCCCGTTTTAGACGGGAGCGTTATACGCGGTAACTCGGATTCTAACAAAGCTGAATCCCATTGATGGTAAACAGCTGAACCATCAATTTTAGCAACCATCGACAGGCCCAACGAAAACGTAAAAAACGCAATGTTTCCGATGAATTAGCACAACAATCGTTCGCTCACTCTGCAACCGGAAAACTGCACCATTTTGAGTCAGTTTCAAACTGACCCAAAGCGTGTCAGCGCAGGTTAAGACCGAGGTATAAAGATGCCGCGGCCTGCTTTAATTCGCAGTTTTGTGGTAAAGCACGCAAGGAGTTCAATTTGCAAATCAAACGATGACTGAGCAAGAAGCTGAAGAAATGGTTCGCCGCGATACCGCTCGCGCACTGGCAATTTCAGGCCGGATCGCGGAGGCTGAGCGTAGAGCACAGGAGCGGGTGAGGCGTCACAGCACATCGCCGAAGAATTTGAAAGCTATGCTTGATGCGATGAAGTCACCTGGGCTTAGATCGGCCAGAGACTTCAATCGGTCTATGGCCTTCAAGACCGCACCGAGGCCCCAGGCCCCCGATACTGGCGGGGTCACGTTTCACTTTTCTGTGACGTCAGTATCTAAAACAAATTATACAGTTGCGGCTTATGCTGGGCGCACTCCATCCGGTAGTGCCGCTCAGCACGAGAGTTACATTGAGCGCGACGGCGCCGCCGAGACGTTCGTCGACCCAGAATCCTTAAAGTTCGCGGAACAGCGGGATGGTCTAGGACTTGGCGAGGGCCAATCATATATCGAACGGGATGCCGCGTCAGAAAAGCATGAGGAAAACGAGGCCATCGTCGTCTCGTCGTTCGGGAATATAGGAGACTCTAAGGAAGATCGACTAGAGTTCTGGCAGAAACTGGAACGAGCCGAGCGTAGTCCGAAAGATCACAAGTTCACGATTAACCCCTTCCGTGGTGCCGCCTTCTGGGAGGCGATCGACCGCTATGCCAAGTCGGGACATGAGATTCCCAAACCGTTGGCCAAAGCTATCGAAAACTGCAAAACCGAGGTGACGCCCTACGAGGTCCACCTAAAGGACGCCGAAGCTATCGCTCTCCTGAAGTTTGCTCACACGATGGGGGACTTCCTAACGGAC
This sequence comes from Microvirga yunnanensis, assembly GCF_025460875.1. Taxonomy (NCBI): domain Bacteria; kingdom Pseudomonadati; phylum Pseudomonadota; class Alphaproteobacteria; order Hyphomicrobiales; family Methylobacteriaceae; genus Microvirga; species Microvirga yunnanensis. The sequence continues at coordinate 3,054 of NZ_JAMXFI010000002.1, read as the reverse complement.
GGCGCCATAAAGGTTTCGCTGGGACGCGGCGGACGTGTCCAGACCCGTATCATTGCGGAGCTCCCCCACGAGATCACCGCGGCTCAACGTCTAAAACTGGCCAAGGAATACTGTTCTGAGTTCGAACGCCAAGGACTTCCCTACTGGGCCGTTATTCACGCGCCTGACAAACATAACGACCGGCGGAATTTTCATATCCACATTGCGCTAAGCGAACGACCCGCAAAACAGATGGTAGACCCTGCGACGGGCAAGGTTACCTGGGACTTCGAGATCATAGAGACATTCCGATCACAGAGTCGAAACTTACGATCTCGGCGCCCTTTCATGCAGGACCGGATCCGCGAAATGAGCAGTCTCGCCTGGGTCGGCATCGAGCGGCGCCGGTATAAGAACATTCTAAACAAAGCCCTGGAGGCTGCAGGCAGCTCGAAGCGCTACGACCATCGCTCCTACAAAGCCATGGGCCTCACCCAGAAGGCTAAGAAGCGGATCGACCCGAAAATCTACGCTAAGGAGCGCAAGGGCCAAGTCACGGAGCAGGGTATCGAGGCAGCCCGCCAGCAGTGGATAGATGCAGCGGCCGAACTCGACCAGCAATCCAGACAGGCCGCTACCACGGCGGTCAATGCGAGCTATAAGAACCGAGCCTTCTTTACTGCCCTCCACTCAGCCGGGCACCCGGATTCCGAACGATTTCAACGGCTTATCCGCAGGTCGGCCGATCTTTACAGCCTTGTGATGTCGGCCGTCGCCTCCCAAACGGCGGCAAACTTTGTGGCTGACAAGATGGTGTCCCGAGCGCGTCTCAAGAAACCCGCGCAGAGGACTAAGATCGATAGGGTTCTGATAGAGGTGGCCGCGGAAGTCAGAGCCACCGAGGGCAAACAGTTTGGCGCACTTGCCGACCGTTTCGCGGCTGAATACCGTGAGAAGGCCTCGCAGATCGCCCATATCCGCGCCGACTTCGCCAGATCATTCCAAAAGCAACTCTTCGGCCAGTTCCTCGATATGGTTGCTCCCAGCAATCCGGCGCCTGGCCCGAAGCCGCGCCGCCGCGGGATGTCGCTCGAGGAGATCAGGGAAATGACTGCAGGATGGTTTCCGAAGCACACCAGCTTGTCGGATTCCCCATCCAAACCTACACCGCAGCCTCCTCAGGAGTCGGCCGTCGATCGCTACCTCGGCAAGAACTTCTTCAATCCGAAGAACGCGGGCAAGATGCCCGAAGGTGGGCCGAAGCCGGTTTCGGCTTCTAAGCCTTCCCAGGTGAAGGAAGCGACCAACAAGCCGCAGGCTCCAGCTGCACCGGCTGACAAAGTCGTCGACCCGAAGGTATCTACCGTGGAACCGACGGCTCCGGCACCACAAAAGCCGCGAGTCGCTAAACCGCACCGGCCCGCACCAGCCCCAAGTCACGCACCAAGCGAAGGGGCTGAGCGTGCTTTGTCGGGCCAGATTGATCAAAAAACACCAGCCAAAGCCCCGGCTCCCCCGATCGTTGAACCGCCGCGCACGATCCCTGAGGTTGCCTCCGTCCCGGTGCCAGTGGCCGAAGAACTCCCGAGGAAGAAGCGGAAGCCGCGGAAGACCGGCGCTGAAGAGGCCCAAGAGCAGAAGCCTGCTGCCGCAGACACGGAAACCCGCCGTCGCGCAATCCTCGCCCAAAGGCGGCGCACACGTGGCAAAGGCCGATAGATTGCAGTTTAATTCTCGCTTTGTTCTTTTAATTCGGAGGAGGCTTGATACTTTAGCAGGTATCAACCTCCCCGGTTCAGGAATCGACGCGAATGTTCGACGCGCAATCGCTGGTGGATCTCTCCAAAAAGGGTCAAAAGCAGATCGTCGTGGCGATCCGGCTTGCTGCGGCCCTAGCTGAGAAGGGGCGCTCTATCAGCCGCCATGAGGCCGCAGCCCTTTGTCGAGTATCGGAACTCGTTTTTGAAGAGGTCCGCAAAGACCTTGAGGACTTCTTCACGATTCATGCAGGCCGGATCACGTTTAAGGATAAAGACAGCCTGCCCGCGCCGTGGGAGATCGATGACAGCAAAGCTGACCAAAGGGTCGCTAAACATCTCGAAAGCCTGGTGAAGCGTTACGAACAGCTCAATGCCGATACTCCAAAGGCCCGTGCAATCCGTGACCTCATCGCTCTCGGGATCGCGGAGCAACAGGCCCCAAAAACCTATCACTGGCTCGCCCAAGCCCACGGTCATGATCGGTTGATACAGGCGATCGATTATTGCAAGCCGCTCAATCCGGCAGAGCCTGTAGGGATGTTGCTTAACTGGCTTCGACGCACGGCCGGAACGCCCGCATCTACCCTGCGCGTACCGAAGCCCAACGTCGTGTTCAAATTCGTCAAGCCGTCCAATCCCGAAGCAGCGAAAACCGAATTCATCGGGTGGGAGGCTCCGCCAGATGGAATGGATCCATCGAGCCCCGAATTCAAATGGCCACAGGGAGCCCGTAGACGCATCTACCGGCAGCGCACGGGGCATATCCGGTTGGAACTCCCTCCCCCTGATGTGCCGATCCCATCGGTTCAAGAAGATATCGGCTTCCACGTCCGCTGACCTCAACCCGCCACAGTTCCAGACGGCAGTCCAAACATGAACGCGTACGATGAAATTATTGGCGCAGTCCTCCGCGAGCCAAGCCTATACGAGAAAGTGCGATTTCTCAGTCCGGGTGACTTTGTCCAAGACGACCATATCCAGATCTGGGGCGCGATCCGTGAAAGCGTCTCCGAAGGGCACGACCCGACGCCAGAACGCATTGCCGCTTCCACCTTCCTAGATGACCAGGATCTTCCCCGCCGGCTGATCCACCGAGCCTCTGCCAACGTCGACGCCCTGATCCGTCAGGCGCGTCTGATCTCCGAGGAGCGGAGTAGAGGTCGAGCTATCACCATAACCCGTGTGGCCCTTACTGATCCGGATTGGGTAATCTTGAACTACGCGGCATAACGGAACGACGGATGCTCGAAGTAGCTGCGGATCCGGTCGGGCAACCTGGCAAGCCGGCGCATGTGGCTGATGACGGCACGCTTGA
>NZ_JAMXFI010000199.1:0-11709 GCF_025460875.1 Microvirga yunnanensis | reverse complement strand
GAGCCCGGCTGAGCACGCGATGGTCGTTGACGAAGTGGCGCTCGCGGCTGAGGCCGCAGATGCGCAAGATGCTGGTCACGGTGCGCTTGCCGGGGGCCAGGATGGCCCCGACGAGCAGGATTTCGGCGTGACGCCACGTCCGGTGGCAAAACAGCGGGGCAAAGGCTACAATGATCGCGGCGAAGCGGGCGGGCAGATCCGGCATGGCGGTGTCTCTTGGCGGAAACGCTGCCAGTCTACCGCATCGTTCGCTTCGCCGCCCTCGCTCCCACATCACCCGTCAGAAATGGCCAAAGTCGAGCTTAGGACCGGCGTTGATAATGTGCAGATCGGGGACCATGGCCTGGGCTTTGACAACAGCCATTCCCTCGATCAGGCCGACCTTTTGAGCGGCCGGACAGGCCGACGCAATCAGCCGGCGTGAGCCCTGCTTGATCACGGTCACAAGCGGCTTCTCGCGCGGGGGATCACCGAACTTGCGCCTGTTCCTGTCGGTCGGCCAGGTCGGAAGGTAGAGCGAGACGACCCTGCGCATCGCAGGCCTCCAAAATCCAGGAACGGGGATCCGCACCCCGGCAGCGCACGAGTTCAACCTGCCAGCGGCCGCGTTTGAGGCCGCCAGCAGGAACAACCTCTGACGGGACCGGCGACACACGCCATCGCGTCGCGGCAGCGGTGGGAAGCTTGGTCAGGTCCCTCTGGGCGGCCGTCCACCAGCGCCGGATAACCAGGGCGGGAACGCCTGAAGCCTCCGCGGCCACGTGCAGGCGACGGGAGGCGGTGAGGCCGAGCCGGGAGACTTCACCGACGACGGCGCCGAGGTCTTTCTGATGGAGGCCCTCTTCGATGAGGGGCAGGGCATCGGCATCACGGCAGGTCTCGGCGTAAATGACACTATCCGGATGAAAGCCGACCTTCATCAGGCCAGGTGCGAACAGATCGCGCCGGGTCAGGCACCAGAGCACCGGGCCTTTGAGGCGGGCGGCAATCCTGGCTGCGAACAACGTGACGGTTCCAGCGAACTCCGAAGCGGGTCCTTCCTTGATCACCTTGTGCAGGGATCCAAGGGTAAGCCCTCTCCCGGGCAGGTGCCGGTCGAGCACAGGGACGCCAAAGGGCAGGGACTTGCGTGAGCGATGAGCCCCCCAAGCCTCTCGATCTGGCGCCTCAAGTCGTCGACGACTTCGCGCAGGGTAACCATCGGTCAAGCTCACCTCCCTCCTGCGTCAAAATAGAGCAAAACAGGAACACAGCGCAGAGTGGCTGCGGCGTGGCCCGGTGGCTGCCACCGTGACGGGGCATAGCAGGCCGGTCCGGAGCTGGGAGTGCCAACCGCTCGGATCTCTGCAGGCCCAGGGTACTGAGTTTGGTGGTTTCCGACAGCTTCAGCGAGGTCGCGGCGGTCCGCGCCCTCTGCCAGATCTTCAATCGCAAGGACCGGCTCAGGCAGAATGGCTGCGGCAGGTGCTCGGGGCCGCTATTCACCCCGCTGCAGCGTCTCCCTTCATCCCAAGCCTTTGTGAATGCAGCCATGGCCAGAAGCGGCTGAGGTACGGACCCGGAGCCGCTTGAGATCGAACACCTGCGCGTCGGGAGGCTGGTCGCGCTCAGGCCCAGCCAACCTCTGGATGTCCCGCTCTTCTGGCAGCAGAGCCGCATTGTGAGCCCTGTGCTGAGCCAGGTGACGCGTGCTGTCGTGCACGAGGCCCAAAGAGTGCTCGCTAAGGTCTGCTCGTGCATACGGACTGGTCGCTTCAACCCTTCTCATTGGCACGTGGTCGTGGAGAAGTGCCCCGTCTAGAAGGCGCTTTCAGACTTACCTTGTTGATTTGATAATTCTGTAGAGTTGCGCGCGGCTGATGCCGAGCAAATCCGCCGCACGTTGTTTGTCGCCGCCTGTTTTCCTAAGAGCATCCTCCACCTCGGAAAGTTTCTGACTTTCAACCTTTTTCCTGAGAAACGCGTCGGATTGGGCAACAACCGCCGGGGAGGCATGAGCGGTGTCGCCGGAGAGTTGTATCTTGCCTGTCACCAAAAAGCGGAGAAGCACGCTCTCCAGCTCGCGCACGTTTCCTGGCCAAGTATGGGCTAGCAGGCGTGTCATGTCCGCTGGAGAAGGTCTTTGTACTTTCTTGCCTAGCTGATTGGCTACACGAGCCAGCAGCGCCTCGATGAGAAACGGCTGGTCGTCCCGCTCTCGCAGGGCGGGCACATGGACTGGCAGAACATCCAGTCGATAGTAAAGGTCGCGGCGGAAACGCCCACCATCCACGAAACGAACCAGCGGCTGGTTGGTCGCGCATATAATCCGCGCATCAACACGGATAGGGGACGTGCCTCCGACGCGGACAATCTCATTTGACTGCATAACACGCAGCAGGCTGCCCTGCAGATGCGGCGGCATGTCACCAATCTCATCAAGTAGCAACGTTCCCCCGACAGCAAGTTCAAACTTGCCTGGCTTGCCCCGGCTGCGCGCTCCTGTGAAGGCTCCTCCTTCGTAACCGAACAGTTCAGCCTCGATCAGCTCGCTCGGAATTGATGCACAGTTGATCCATACAAATGGCCCGGCACTTCGATGGGAGAGAGTATGGATCGCCTGGGCGGCCAATTCCTTTCCGGCACCGGTCTCACCTGTAATCAGGACGGGAACTTCGTGCTCAGCCGCAAGACGCAGCGTGTCCCGGTAGGCGGCTATCCGCTCTCCTTCTCCAAGAATATCGTCAAGCGAAAACTGTGCTGCCCAGGTTTGATCGCGCTGGTGGATTGCCAACCCGGCCTGCGCCATGCGGCTGTAGGTCCTCTTGAGGGCCTCCACATCGGAGAACAACGCCATTCCAACGGCGCCGATGATTTGGCCGTCCTGATAGACCGGCACCTGTTTGGTCACCAGCTTATGGCCCCGTACCTCGAGCGGGTATCCGACATGCGTGCCCTCCCCGCGGGCAACGAGGTGCAGACGGGTCTGGGACCCAACGACATCAGTGATATGCCGGCCGATGAAATCGACCTCATCTCCTCCTAGAAGTTGGCAATAGGGTTGATTGATCAGGACGATTCTCCCGGACGTGTCTACGACCACAAGACAGTCAGACACATGGTCAAGGACCAGGCGCAGGAACCGCGCCTCCGAGGAAGCCTCGAGCCAATTGGGCAGCGCCATTTCTCAGATTCTGGAATCCGTGTCTCAATATTGAGAATATAGCTTCCTCACTGGCGAGAGTCAAAATGAATATGCCGCGGCTCCCGCTGAAATAAGCGAACTAAATGAATAGCATAGGCAAGCCACAGTTTCCCTTGGGCGTCTTGGCACGGGATTTGCACTATGGCGGATGTCGAACATCGCAGGAGGTGCGATAATGATAGACTGCCAAGAACTGACCATTGGGGACACTGTGGTTCACGTGTCTGGATCAGGATACCCTCTCATCTTTGTGCATGGTTTCACCACGACCGCTGAGTTCTGGCGCGAGCAGGTGGTGGAGTACTCGAAAATGTACAAGGTCGTCAGGATCAACCTACCTGGGCATGGAGTTTCGCCTCGTCCTGAGAGACGGCGCTACACGATCGAGGCTTTCGTCGAAGACGTAGAACGGGTCTATCGGCACTTGGCACTTGATGAGGCCTTCCTAGTCGGCCTGTCGATGGGCGGAACCATTGCCCAGAGCTTTGCAATACGATTCCCCCACCTCGTGCGTGCTCTCGTGCTTGTTGGTGCAACATCACACGGGCTTGGACCTGATGTGAACGTCGACAACGTTCTAAGAGCCATTGAAAGCTTAGGGGTCGTGCAGGCTAGCAAGAGCGTGATTGAACGCTCCTTTGGCTCGTCGGCGCCCCTAGCTTTGATCGATTTCGCAAAGCACGAGGTTGCGCAGACACCAGACTTCGTGGCCCGTGAGGCGATTGCCTCTCTGAATGCCTCTGATACACGCGAACTCCTAGACCATATTTGCATCCCCACGTTGGTCGTAGTTGGCGACGAAGACGCCATAACTCCACCCCAGGAGGCAGAGCTTCTCGCCGCCGGAATCCCAGGCAGCGAACTCTTCATCATTCGGGGCGCTGGTCACTTCCCGATGCTCGAACAGCCGGACATGTTCAATCGTCGGCTGAGCGCATTTCTTGAGCGACATCGCGGTGACGCCACGCGCGTCGATGGGATAACAGCGTCAGCGTAGGCAACCCGCAACAATAAGCCAGTTCTGGAGGAAACAATGTCTTTACAAGCTGTGACTCATCTAGGCGCACCTGGCGCAACCATGCATCCTGCAAGAGATACCAAACGTGTCGTTTTCGCCGCCGCTCTGGGTACTGTGTTTGAATGGTATGACTTCTTTGTTTACGGGAGTCTCGCTGCATTCTTCGGATCACTGTTCTTCCCGAAGGGGAACGAGACGGCGGCATTGCTTGCGGCGTTGGCTACTTTTGGAGCGGGTTTCGTCCTTCGGCCCTTTGGGGCCATTGTTTTCGGGCAGCTGGGCGACCTTATTGGACGTAAGCACACCTTTCTCGTGACCATGCTCGTCATGGGCCTTGCGACGGCAGCCGTCGGCTTGCTGCCGACATTTGAGACGATCGGCTGGTGGGCGCCTGCTACCCTCGTTGCTTTGCGTCTGTTGCAGGGGCTGGCAGTCGGTGGTGAATTTGGTGGGGCCGTGACTTATGTCGCGGAACACTCTGACCCGAGGAGGCGCGGTTTCACGACGAGTTGGATTCAGATCACCGGAACGCTCGGACTGTTCTTGTCCCTCCTCGTGATCCTTATCTGCCGTCAGTCCATGTCGGCCGAGGCTTTCGTCGCGTGGGGCTGGCGTATTCCGTTTCTGGTGTCGATCGGACTGCTTCTGGTCTCGCTGTACATCCGGCTCAAGCTGGAGGAATCGCCGGTCTTTCAGCAAATGAAGGCCGAAAAGAAGACGTCCAGCAATCCAATTGCTGAAACCTTCGGCACGCGGCAAAACCTACGCATTGTCCTGATCGCAATTTTCGGCATCGTGGCCGGTCAGGCAGTCGTCTGGTACACGGCGCATTTTTATAGCCTGTACTTCATGACCTCGACCTTGAAGATGAGCCACGACCAAGCCTACATGTATCTGTTGATCGCACTGCTGCTCGGAACACCTTTCTTCCTTTTCTTCGGGTGGCTTTCGGATAGGATTGGCCGCAAGCGGATCGTGCTCACAGGCTGCGCGCTGGCAGCCCTGTTGTTTGTTCCTTTGTTCCATGGGCTTGTAGCCTACGGCAATCCGGCGCTTGCCGAGTTCCGCGCCAAAACCGTCGTGCACGTGCAGGGCAGTGATTGTCAGGACAATCAGTCAATCCTTAAGCAGGTTTTCCAGCCTACGGCCACAAACACCTGCACGCGGGCAAAATCTTTTCTCGCTGGCAACGCGGTACCCTTCGTTGTGATGTCAGGTGGCCCCGCGTTGAGGGTCAGTGTCGGTGAGCAGATGTTTGATGGATTTGACGAGGCGGCGTTACGGGCGGCTTTGCTGGCACGGGGTATGCCGGTCGATGCTGATCCAGAAAATATCCATGGTCCAATGGTGGTCGCGATCCTGTTCGTCATGGTCCTCATGGCAACCATGGTCTACGGACCGATGGGTGCTCTCCTTGTCGAACTTTTCCCGACGCATATTCGCTACAGTGGTGTGTCCGTCGCGCTCCAGTTCGGCAATGGGTGGATTGGTGGGTTCGCGCCATTCATAGCAACTGCCGTTAACGTAACGACCGGGAGCAACTTTGCTGGCCTCTGGTATACAGTAGCCGTAGCCGCCGCAACTGTTGTGATCGGGGCGCTGCTTTTGCCCGAGACAAACCGGAGGGATCTTGAAACTTAGTACTCAGTTTTGGAGGCGACCGCTCGCCCTGAGATACGAAAGGATGGCGGACGATGCGCCGCCATCCGCGCTGGCTGATTGCGGGAATTTACATCGACAGCAACGAGCCGAGCCTGATCAGTAATGGCGAGCGCCACCGGTCGTGTGGATGGATCTCGTTGGCCTTTGTCGAGGTTACGAAGAATGCTGTGATCAGCAATCGTTTTGCCAAAACGCAGCAGATGCAGTGGAGCCGACGCGGGGCTCATATGCTCCTGCAGACCCCGACCAGTGCCTTGGAAAGCTCGCTTCGAGCAGCTCAGGATCATTGAGCGAATGGCCCCCCAGGTTCTGTTGCGCTGTCATCGCTCACGTCTCGCACTCTACGGCTCGGTCGTGAGCCGAGACCGTGGGAATCATCGACACAAGGTCCGACCAGAACCATTCTCGCACGAACGGCAGCGCGTAATCGGGGCATTTTGGGGAGCGAAGGATTCCCTCAGGGGCTTGTCTATGACTTAACCCATTGACAGAAACGAGGAGTGCGAACACGCCGTTGAGATCGGACTTTCAACCAGCGCGACGGAGCATGGGTGTGATTGGCGGCGAATTCCCAACCTGGATAGTCCCGAGAACCTGGAATCCATGCCGCTGGTAGAGCGGGATGTTCTTTGGGTTCGAAGATTCCAAGTAGGCTAGCGTGCCGTCCTCGTCACAAAGCCTGAGAGCATGCTTCAACAGGGCTGAGCCGTAACCCTTGCCCTGCTGTGCAGGATTAACCCCGATCAACGGCAAGTACCAGTGCGGCTCATCGGGCTGCACGCCCGGCGCCAGCCACAAAGCGGCGGCTTGTGCATCGCCGATGAAATGGGCCGTGCGCCGCTCAACGGCCGGGCCTCCAAAGATCCAGACAAGATCAGGGAAGTGCTTCAGATAATTCTCAGGGGCGGGATAGGTCCAGCGAGCGGCAGGGTCCACACTGAAAGCGAGAACGATCGCCGCAACGAGGCGGGACTGATCATCGATGCCTGCTGTCTGAACAGCAGCATCTGCCAGGGTGGAACTGCGTGGAGAGCCTCTATTCGCATTGCCCGTTCGAGCTTCAGCCGAGAAGTGGCTCCCGGGGCTGTTTGCCTGGCTCGGCATCAGTCTCTCCATCAAAACCGCGGTCAAAGACCAACCGGGAAAGTCGTTATCACGCCTAAGACGACCATCCGGCGCGTCTGAGAACAAATCTAACCAGGAGATTCGTTGCCCCAATCTGCCCCGGTAACCGCCAGCGCTGCTCCGAAACTGCTGAGAACTACGGCAGTGTGCTCCAGGATGAATTCGGGGCGTGGATCCTGGGGTGAGTCGCCAAGCGGTGCGAGAGTTAGAGGTGCCCCCCTCGGGGAACGCGCGGAGTGCGCCGAGAGCGTGCGACGGAAGGGATTGAGCGGCGCAATGACGGTGCCGAACGGAACTTCCTTCGTTTTGAGACAATCATTCACTGCCGCTGTCAGGCCCTGCGGGACAAACCAGTTCTCGGCCATTGTGAGATGCAGGGTATCACGCATGAGTTGACCCTTCCGATAATGAATGGTTGTGCCTGGGGCAGGTTCGAGAGCCATTACCACATTGTCGGGGGCGACCTAAGGCGAGAGCCGTTGACGGATCTCTGCGGTGATCGGCCCTTGGGACAGACCATGCTCCTCACACCAGGCCAGGAGCGTTTCCGTCGTCGTCGCACCAGAAGTCGGCCGGGTGCTGAGGTCGTAAGTAACAGCATGGGGCATGGAGCGGAGTGTCATGATGGCTGCGGCCCTTCCGCACTCATTCTCGCCTGGCGGCCGATCACATGCGAGGTCAACTCGAGTTCACGATCAGCCAGAGGTTTCGGCGGGATCAGGAGAACATTGTCGATCAGGCGCGTAGGTCCGACATAGGCGGCCACGCACAGAGCGGCTGGCTCCCCGACCAAGCCTTGGACAGCGTCCAAGGTCTCGGCATTCCGCAGCTCGAGATACTGCAGCTGGTCGACGTCGGTCATGACAGCCCGGGCGATCTCGATCAGGCGCTGGCTGTGGCGCTCCCCCTCCCCGTACGCAGCTTCCGCGGCGAGCAGGCCGCGGCTGAGGCAGAGCGCTCTCGTACGATCGGTCGGGCCGAGGTAGCTGTTACGGCTGCTGAGCGCCAAACCATCTGGCTCGCGCACGGTCGGAACCGTGACAATCTCGATAGGTAGGTTCAGATCCCGCACCATCTGCCGGATTACGGCGCATTGCTGAAAATCCTTCTGGCCGAAAAAGGCAACGTCCGGCTGGACGATGTTGAACAGCTTGCTCACCACGGTAGCCACGCCGCGGAAGTGTCCGAGCCGGACAGCGCCGCACAGCGGCTCGGCCACAGCGCCGGGCTCGACAGAGGTCTGGAAGCCGGGTGGATAGATCTCAGTGGCATCGGGCAGGAAGATCATGCTCACGCCCGCCTTGCGGCAGAGTTCGTGATCCTGCTCTATGGCCCGCGGGTAGCGGTCGAGGTCTTCGTTGGGGCTGAACTGGGTAGGATTGACGAAGATGCTGACCACGGTGATGTCGCAGCGGGCGACGCTCTCGTCGATGAGCGCCCGATGGCCCTCGTGCAGGAAGCCCATAGTCGGCACAAAGCCGACCCGCAGGGTGGAGGTTCGGTAGCCGCGCAGGCATTGGGTCAGGGGTTTGATCGTGCGGTAGGTGAGCATCAATGACCTCACGAGCGGGTGGAAAGATACGGTGTCCAGGCAGAAACTGTCGCCTGAACATCGGCCGGCAGGGCATAGGCCTCGGCAGAGGAAGGGAAGGTCCCGCTGCGCACGTCCTCGGCCCAATGAGCCAGGGCCTGCTGCAGCAGGTGAAAGCCATCAACATAGGTCCGGACGAACTTGGGCCGGTGCCCCTGCGTCAGACCGAGTACGTCATGCAGGACGAGCACCTGGCCGGAGCAGTGTGGTCCGGCTCCGATACCGATCGTGGGAATGCCCAAGGTCTGGGTGATCCGCGCCGCCAGCTCTACGGGGATACCCTCGAGCACAAGGGCAAAGCAGCCGGCTTCCTGGAGTTTGTGAGCGTCCTCTAGGATCCGGACTGCGTCGGCGGCTCCCCTTCCCTGCACCTTGAAGCCGCCCATGGCATGGATGCTCTGCGGGGTCAGACCAAGATGACCCATCACGGGGATCTCGCATTCCACGAGAGACCGGATCGTCTCGACCCGCTTGGCGCCGCCCTCCAGTTTCACGGCGGCGGCCCCGCGCTGGAGAAAGCCACCGGCGTTGCACAAGGTGTCTTCGAGGCTGAGATGGTAGCTAAGATAGGGCATGTCGGCCACGAGCAGAGCACGTGGTCTGGTCCGAGCCACCGCTTCGAGATGATGGTTCATCATGGCCATGCTCACCGGGAGCGTATTGTCGAAGCCGAGACAGACATTGCCAACGCTGTCGCCGACGAGGATAATGTCGACAATCGGATCAGCCAAATGCGCCGTCACGGCGTCATAAGCTGTCGTCATTGTTACCCGCTGACCATCACGCACCTGCTGCTGTAGCAACGGGATCGTAGTCGGCTGCTTGTCCATTGAAAGATGGTGGCTCATGAATTTCTACGCATTCTGGACATGAATGGGACAGTCCGTTTCACATTGATCAACAAGGCGGAGCCGATGTATCCCTGCAGCGGCTCTAGCTTCGGCCAAGCCGATCATTATTCTAGCGCTGAAGAGTCTTGCCGCACCCATGGTTGGCCGCTATCCACGTGACATGAGCCGGTTTCTCAGCGATGCGATCGCCGAAAACAGGACAGCGCCACTGATCACTCCGAACAGTGATGCTCCAACAACATGCGTGTAGACATTCTCCGGGATCTGCATCGAGAAAGAGGAATAGATCTGATGGACAACGCTCGCTGCGAATCCGGTTAGCCCGCCATAGCGCGAGCTGGCTGAGATACTCCAAGACTGCATTGACCTAAGATCCTGTGCCGTAGTGAGCGACCTTCCAACCATCAGCATCCCGTGCGTGGAGGCCGCTCCGTGGAGGTGACGCTCGGTTCAGCCGCGACTTGAGAACAGGCGAAGCGCTAAATTGGATGACCCCGCGAGGTTCAATGGGAACCTCCACCCCAGACTTAGGATTGCGTCCTAAGCGCTTGGCCTTCTTGCGCACCCTGAAAATACCGAATGACCAGAGTTTGACGTTTTCGCCGTCTTCCAGCGCGGTGGAAATCGTCTTGAGGACCTGATCAACCAGGTCTGCGGCATCATCCATTGTGACAAAGCCCTGTTGGTACACGGCTCGGGTCAAGTCGGCGCGCGTTACGCTCTTGCCTGCCATCAGCGCACTCCGGTCAGGTTGGAAAAAGGGCTGCCGTCGCAACCAGCCCAAGTTTGGGAGGAGCGACATACTCAGAGAAGCGAAACACAAGCGGGCTGTGGTTCGTGTACGTTCTTTAGCACATGTAGTCGGCATTTAAAGTCTTTGTCCGTTATGTAATCGATTTCGTAATTTATAACATCGGCTTACTGAGTGAGCTGTCGCCTGACAGACACACCTGCAATGCGTCTCGTTACCGAAACAGCCAAATACGACGATGCAGCGATAGGTAGTCCGTGCCACTTCAGGAATTCCAACGTTGAAATAGAATCCGCACCATCCAAGAGTCAGCGCTTCGCCATTTAGGACGAGGCCACGCGCGACACGGTGTGTGCTAGATTCAGGTATCAATGATGTCAGACAGCGCTTCAGACGGTTTCGGGAATTATTGATCCGGCTTGGGTGATCTTGAAATCTGCGGCTGGTCGATCCAGTTTGGCGGGATGAAACATGTTGACATGCGCAAGCTGCCAGCAGCCGCGCAAGAGGAGCGCCGCCGGCAGGTCGTCGGACTGCGCGAGAGCGGCCTGACCTATGAGGCCATCGCGGCGCAGGTGGGCCTGACCCGGACCGGCGTCTTCGATATCTGCCGCCGCTTCGGCGAGCAGGGTTTGGCCGGATTGGCCAGTGGGCCGCGGGGCCCGACACCCGGCACGGGTCGGTTTCTCGAGGCTGAGCAGGAAGTGCAGGTCCGCGCTCTGATCAGCCGGCACACGCCCGACGAACTGGGCCTGCCCTTCGCCCTGTGGAGCCGAGCCGCGGTGCGAATGCTGATCGAACGGCATTGTGGCGTCCGGCTGGCAGTGCGCACGATGAGCACCTACTTGGCGCGCTGGGGCTTCACGGCCCAGAAGCCGCTCCGGCGCGCCTATGAGCAGTTGCCGAAGGTAGTGCGGCGCTGGCTGCGGCAGGACTACCCGGCCATCGTGGCGCAAGCCAGACGGCAGAAGGGCACGATCTTCTGGGGGGATGAGACCGGCCTACGCTCTGATGATGTACGCGGCCGCAGCTTCGCCCCACGCGGCCGGACGCCCGTCGTGCGCCCCAGCCACAAGCGCGCGGGACTGGGGCTGATCTCGGCTGTGACCAACAAGGGCGAGTTGCGCTGGATGGTGCTCGATGGCGCCATCAAAGCCCCGAGCCTGATCCGCTTTCTCGGGCGGCTCATCCAGGAGGCCGACGGCAAGGTGTTTCTGATCTGGGACAACCTGCCGGTTCATCGGGCCCAGACGGTGCGGGACTGGTTGGCCGCGCGCACGGAGCAGATCGAGGTCTTCTACCTGCCCTCCTATAGTCCTGAGTTGAACCCGGACGAGGGCCTGAACGCCGACCTGAAGCAGGCTGTGACGCGCAAGCCGCCCGCCCGCGGCAAACCCGAACTTGAACGTACCGTCATCAGCCATATGGGCCGGCTCGCCAAGTTGCCCAACCGGATCCGCAGTTTCTTCGGGCATCCGTCTTTCCGTTATGCCGCGTAGTTCAAGATCGCCCCAGCCGGATCAATAA
>NZ_JAMXFI010000198.1:0-13540 GCF_025460875.1 Microvirga yunnanensis | reverse complement strand
ATGATAAAGCACATCGTGGTTGAGCCGCATGTAAATCCAACGTTCGATCGGCCCACGCATCTTCATGACGGCTTCGTAGTTCATCTGACGGAAGTCCAGATGCATCATGGCTTGCGAGACGAGCCAATTAAACTGGACCGTCGATTTGGCACGCTCCTTGCCCCTGTTGGCGAATGCAAGCTGGGGGAAGGCAGCGCTCGAGATCACGCGCTCATGGATCTCGCCATCATCCCCCACATCAGTTCGAATGATTTCGACGGTGGACTGGTGAAGGATGGTGAGCGCCTCGACGATCTCGTAGTAGCTGTACGTGTGACCGGTTCGGGAGAGCTCAGTCTTTACCTCATTGATGCTGAACGAGACATTGACCTCGTCCTTAGCGCTGAGGCTGATACGATTACGCATCGCGGCGATGCGACGGATAACCCATTCGACTAGCCGCTCGCGCTCGCCAGGGTACTGCTCGCTTTCTTTGCCGTTCTTGTCCTTGATACGGGCTGGCTTGAGGGTGACCTGATAGACCTTGCCCGCGAGTGTGAATGTCCGCTCCAAGGTCTTCAGGTATCTCCCGTCTTTGAGATCGTCAGAGGCGCGGGAAGGAATGGAACGGGGAGCCACGTCCCATAAGGAGATCGTATTAGTGATCCCGGGTTCTTCTACCACCCACAGTTCGCCTTGCAGGCTTTCGTGGATGATGGTCCTGGGCTTCAGAGCCTTCGACATGCTGTGTCTCCTCGCAGGTCAAGGTACTTAGGACTTCAAACCATACAATGCTAAATCGCTGAACCACCTGCATTTGTTGGGGTGCATAGTAGGTCTGAGCCGCACATTCAGTAGGTTTGAATCGCGCTTATAGTAGGTCTGGGTCGCGCTTACGGGACTGGCGAATGTTCGAGAGGCTCCTCGGTTAGCGAATCGAGGACTTGGTCATAAGCGGTTGGGGAATCTCCGATTTCAAGCCGACACTCTAAGTGCGAGTCAAACCTACTAGCCGGTAGAGAGGGGATGGTTGCAATCCTAGGTGCCGTCCAGACCATCCCACGATGGAGGCGATCGCGACTCAAACCTTGCGGACAGGTAGCTGGGGCAGGGGATCAGGCTCGGCTTCCGAACGTGCGGGTCAAACCTACCGAATCTGGCAGTTCGGGTAGTAGGTTTGGATCGCGCATGGGAAGGGGTGCGCCTCAGACCTACTGAGGTCGTGAGTCAAACCTACCGAGGTCGCGCGTCATACCCACTGAGTCCGCGGCTCAGACCTACCGAGCCTCGTTGAGAGATTTGACAGTAACGCCAGAGGGTTAGCTTTTACTGGTCGGTTTCAGGATGAGGCTGGCTATGAGTAGTGCGTTCGAACTTCTGCAGACTATGGGGAGGGTGTCCCGTCCTCAGCAAGCGGTGGTCGCGGAACAGGGCATCCACGAGGGGCGCTGGACGAGGGATCAGGTCGCGGCGTTCTTCGAGCTCCCAGAGCGGGAGGCTAGGCCCAAGGAGCGGCGCCCCAGAGCTCCTGCAGTGACACGTCGGACACGTCTGTCTCAGCGCCGCTGTTTCTTCAGTCGGTACGTTCGGCGGTTCAATATCGATGTGTTGGTTCATCCCGGTCTGAGCACCGGAGCAGTTACGACCCTTGTGTACCTGATCTCCCGTTGCGGCCGTTACAAGCGATTGCAGACATGCACTTCGTGGCTGGCGGCCGACCTCGGCGTGTCTCCAAGGACCATCCAGAACCATTACCGCCAACTTGAGCAGGCTGGCTTTCTGGTTCGCTCCAGCCCAGATAGGCTTGGGCGGACAACGATCTACCTGACCAACTTGGTTGAGGCCCGCCCGGTTCAAAAAGAAGAGGCTCAACGCGTTGCGCAGCATGGGGAGGGTGCGAAAATTTGTTCGCCCACCAATGAAACAGATTCAAAAGAAAGGGGGAAATCTCGCACCCAAAGGGAAAGCCCTGATCGCGAAACCCCCGGGCTCTCTGAGGATCAAAAGATGTTCGAAGCGAAGGGTGGCCCATCAGAGCCACTTCGGCCGTGGCATCGTATAGATCTGCCCGAAAACGGCATCCGCCTAGCTCTTCATTTGGAGCGTCTAAGCCCCGGAGAACTTGCGGCATCAGTTATCCATCTTGATCATCACGGGAGCTGTCGAGATTTTTGCGACGAGCTCCCGGGGGCGGCGACCTCTCGGGGATACTGAACGATCATGAGCGAGCACCCGAGCGGCTCCCTCCCCGGCCCACCACCGCATGAGCAGGTGTCCGTGCCTCTCGTCTTCGAGGTCCGTGACCTTCCATCGCTGGTTGCCCGTGGGACAGGACTAGCAGAAGCTGGCTGGTGTGCGTGTTGATGAGCTCGCCAGCGGGTGTCAGGCCCCATTTACGAAAGTAAGGCTTGAGCATGGGCAGGACCTATCACGCCGCAAGGGGAGGGGCGACGACAACTGGCCGGTCCCTTCGGATTTTTGAATAGAGGTCTGCTGAATCGCTCGTCTGAGAAAGCGGCCATGCCCCTTACGGAGCCTGAACCTTCACCTCGCCGGTCCGGTTGGCGGCTTTGGCAAAGCGTTGGTCAAAGCTGACAAAGGCTGTGCATCCCACCGCTTTCCCCAGGTGAAGAGCGTCCGCAAAATCGAGCCCCTGGGCCATCCAATCGAGCGCTTTTGCGGCCAGGGGAGCATCTTCCAAAGTGACATGGGGCAGTCCGGCAAAGGCGCTTAATGCCGCTCCGACCTGAGCCGGGGTATAGCCATAGGCGCTGCGCAAGACCCATTCCGTCTCCAGGAGAACGGTCGTGCAAACGAAGACATCCTCCCGATCAATCAGGTCGCGTGCTTTCGGCGATTGCTCAGGGTGATCGCCGGTCAGATACCGGACGATCAGATTGGTATCAATCGCGAGCATGACGCCGCTTGGCCTCGGCAACGATGCTGGCTTCCATCTCCTCCAGGGTCTTGGGTGGGCCCTGATGAGGCAGCGATCCGTACACGTCGTCCGGCTGGGACGGGGCAAACACAGGAGCGGCCTTCAGCAAAACGCCTTCTGGGGTCTCCTCCACGAGCAGTCGGGTTCCCGGTTCCCAGTGCCGGTGCTGCCGGATGGACTTGGGCAAAATCACCTGGCCCTTTGTGGATACAACCGTCATGAGGCGCTCTGTTTTTGTCATCGAATGCCCGTTATGGAAGGTAAGACGTGGGTAAGATAAGCATGCTGCGGCGGCGGAGCAAGGCCGTCCAGGCTTTCTCCAATGGGCAAGGACCATCCGACACCGACACCTGCATTGCCGTGGCCGAGCGGGGAGGGGCCTAGATGCGCGAGTTTGACGCCCGCGAGCAAACAGCGATCCACGCCTGGTGCCCGGGGTGCGGCTCCGCTTCGACGCCCGCAGTAGGCCGACAGCGCGGGCGAACTCATCAGGGTGGTACGCTCGACGGAGAGTGGGACCACGCATCCTGGTGCTCTGGGTGGACGGCCGATCCAGCGGGCGGGGTATGGTATCCGGCACGAGACCCAAGAGGGGGGAGGACGCCCTTGGCAGTAACCGACCACCGGGGGCCGCCCCTTTCATCCCCACAATCGCTCCGGCTCTGGCCTTTGCCTAGGAGATGGACAGGGCCTGATCCCAAGGCAGTTCAGGCGCTGCTCAGGGATCGATACGACGGTAACGGCTTCCGCAGGAGAATTGCCAGACGACACGCGAAACCGATTGGATGGAGCAAATCACCGGCAGGGCCGAAGAGGTCCCAAATAGCCTGAAAAGGTGAAGAGTCGGCTTGGTATCGATAAGCATCGCCTTCATCAGCTTTGCCGTCTGCGCTTCGGTCGCTGAATTGAGCCCTTTCGCGCTTTTGACGATCGTTGCGATGGCTCTTGGTGGGGCGAGCTGGGTGCTGGCGCTCTCGAGCTTCAATGCCACCGTGCAGTTGTCCTCACCCCGCTGGGTGGTCGGGCGCGCCTTAGCCCTCTACCAGATGACAGCCTTCGGCGGCGTGGCCTTCGGCAGCTGGATCTGGGGCGTAGCGGCCGCCCGGTTCGGGACGTCGGACGCTCTTCTGATCGCCGCGGGGGTGCTGGTGGCCGGAGCGGCCCTTGGCCTGCGGCTGCCCTTGCCTGAGATGAAAACACTCAACCTTGATCCGCTCAACCGCTGGACGGAGCCTAATCTTGCCGTCGATACCCTCCCCCGCAGCGGCCCGGTCGTGATCACAATCGAATACATGATCCGGGAAACAGATATCGCGGCCTTTCTCGCCGTGATGGCGGAGCGGCGACGGATCCGCCGTCGGGACGGCGCGCGTCATTGGACGCTGCTGCGGGATCTGGAAAACCCCGAGGTCTGGCTCAAGCGCTACCATAGTCCGACGTGGCTGGACTACGTGCGGCACAACCAGCGTATCACGCAGGCCGATGCTGCCGTGGGAGAACGGCTCCGGGACCTTCATCAGGGGGCAGGTCGGCCGCGCGTGCATCGCATGATCGAGCGACCACCGGGCGGGCCACCCCCGGATCCTGGATCTCATGGCCATGACCTGGCCGAACCGCTGACCGATCCGATCCGGTCATCGTAGGTCAGGTCACCGGCTCCCGACGCTGCCGAAGGCTGGGCGAGGTCTTCCGGTGGCACCGAGGGGACAAGTGTCGGCTGCATCTAATCGGATCACCAGCCAGACGTGGAATGTGACACTGAGTGATGTTACGGCGCCAGAGGGCCGTTCGCGATACCCGCTTCACGGAGCTCTGGGATTGAGCCAAGCCATTTGTTGCCGCAATTTCCTGCAAATGGCAGTCTCAACCCGTTACACACGCCATAAGAGCCCTTCGCACCCAGCAACCGAAAGCCGCCTATGATCTCCATGCTCAGATGGTTACATCTGCCTGTCTTGGCTCTCATAGCCGCTGCCCTGGTCGGTCGGGCCGCGGAGGCTGCGCCCTTATATCCGAAGCACGAAGCTCCCATTCCGCCGGCAACGATGACCCTGATGAAAGGGAACAACACCGCTCCCGCGGAACCGATGCTGATCCGCATCTATAAGAAGGAGGCGGAACTCGAAGTCTGGAAGCGCAGCACAAGCGGGCGGTATATTCGCCTCAAGACATTTCCCATCTGCCGCTGGTCAGGCCAACTCGGTCCCAAGCAGAAGGAGGGCGACCGGCAGACGCCAGAAGGCTTCTATGCCGTCACCGCAGCCCAGATGAACCCGAAGTCCAAGCACTATCTCTCCTTCGACACGGGATTTCCCAATGCCTACGACCGAGCGCATGGGGCCACCGGGTCCGCCTTGATGGTTCACGGAACCTGCTCCTCCGCCGGCTGCTATGCCATGACGGATGCGGGAATGGCGGAGATCTACGCCCTCATGCGGGAGGCATTCAGAGGTGGCCAGAAGGCTGTCCAGTTGCAAGCCTATCCATTTCGCATGACGGCGGAAAACCTCGTTCAGCATCGCCTGGATCCGAACATTGCGTTCTGGCGCCAACTCAAGGAGGGCTCCGATCGCTTCGAGGCTACTCGGGAAGAGTTGGTTGCGAGCGTTTCGGCGGGGCAATACACCTTCCGACCAGTCAGAGATCCGGACACGGAAGCAGAGGTGCTGGCCTACCGGGCCATGGAAGACGATCACATGGCAGTGTTGCTGGAGGAGGGCAGGGTGGCCATCCGGACCACCTATGCCGATGGCGGGCAGCATCCGTCCTTCACCGCTCTGTGGCGCCGCGGCATCTCACTGGGTGAGGTCAGCCGTCCCGAGGCTCTGGCCTATGCCGGCCTCGAGCGTGTGATTGCGCCTGCAAGGGTGATGCGACCGGTGTGTCCCGTACCAGGGACCTGCACACCATCATCCGCTGACGCAAGGGCCGCCTCTCCTCCAGCCATGGGAGAACGTCTCGTGGCCCTCGCGTCGCTGGATGGCCCGTCCACGTGGCTGAAGGAACTGCCGTCGCTGTTGACGTCCGCCCCAGTCGGCGGCGCGGCACTGGGTTTCATCCATGACCAACTGATAATCCAGGGAGCACAGGAGATCGTGCCCGCACGCCTGGCACAGAAGATTTAAAGGCAGCATGGCTGGCGGATGCCAGAAATCGGAGACCAAAAACGCCTTCCGCCGGACTTGGACGCGGCCTTAATGTCGCAACCATGCCCGATGGACCTGTACGCCGTTTCGAGGGCAGTTAGGGCTTCAATGCCACCTTGCGAGTGGAGGCCCAACGAATGGGCTTGTAGTCCTTGGCCTTGAGCTTGGCTTGACCCCAGATTGCCACGAGGTAGCGAGCATCCCCGAGGATGATGCCGTCCAGTTTGGCGGCCCGGTTGATGTCGACGCTTTCCTGATTGCCCTTAAGCCGTCGCGTGTCCCTCGTGGACATCCGGGTGACGAAGGTCACGACCAGACCGGGAGAGCCCTCGACCTCGTAGGCGTTGAACAGGCGCAGGCCATCAGGCCTCTCGTCAATGAGCCGCTCGACGAAGGCGAAGCCATTGTTCTCCGCATGCATCCGAATGTCCGCGAGGGTCGTCTCGCCATATCGGAAGCCGGGAAAGTCGGCGGGCTTACTATCAGGCCGGCCGCCCCAGGTCTCCTCGGCATAGGCGATCCGGCCGTTGAGTGGATCCGTCGCGAGCGCGAGCTTGTTCCCGTCAGACAGTCTCCACCGGACCTCCTCGTGGGGCCCCGCGGCAACTCTGGAGGCTGGCTTGCCTGCGACCCGCGATGCCGTGGTGATGTCCTCCCCGATGCGGATGCCGTTCAAGGTCTGAGCCTGCGTTGCCGCCGTCAGGGCAAGAAGGCCAAAGGCGGGGAGCGCGTGCCGCGCGACAAGGGAGGTGAAGGTTCTCATGGCGGATGTCGGCAGAGGGGCAGACAACCTACCTTTGCCAGGACTTTCGTCAACCGGACTAGGGCATTTTGCGGATCATGGTTGCAGAAGGGTCACGGCTTCTGGCTGTGCTCCGGCGCTGGAGAGAGCACTTCACTGCCGTGCCGCTTCTCCGGCACGGGACGATTCCCGCCTCGATGCACGACAAACCTGAGAAGCGGTTGTTCTGCCTTGTTGAGGGTGCGTCGAACAGATGACGATCGTTCACCTCCTATCGCGCAGCCGAGCGGTTCAAACAGGAATCTTGCTGATGATCCAGTCCGTCGCCTGTGAGCTAAAGCCGATTTCGGTCAACTCCTCCTCGAGATCCTCGATCATATCGGGGTCCAGTGTGATGGAGTTGTCATCCGCATCTGCCCCTGCCATGGGCTTCTGCCCACCTTCGTTCGCGTCTGCATTTTCCATGGGGGCTACTGTGACGCGCACGAGCGGTTCGTTATCTCCATCCGCAGCATCCTCACTATCGTAGATCTTGAGTGTGACCCAGCGCCTCTCAACTTCGTCCGCATAGACCGTCTTCCACTCGCCCATGGTCCTCTCCTGGATCAAGCCTCAGCGCTGCCGTCCTTCGGCATTGTAGCGTCATATTCCCAGACCATCAGTGGCCCCTTAGCGGAGGCGACCACAGCCGCTCCGCTCTCCCGGTAAGGGAACTCCTTAGCTGCAGGATCGGCTAACCCGATCCCGCAGCAGGCGCGTCGATGGGCTTGATTGACACCGCAGCCTGTCAATTGACGCACGAAACAAGACACGCGCCTTGTCATCGGTCTGACGTGGCGATGGGACGAGCCCCCCGAGCTTGGGATTGGACAGCACAATGCCCATATCAGTTCTATGCCGCCCAAGGGATCTTCACCATGCACACTCGACCTGTTCGAGGTCACGCTCACCATCCCGACGCCTGCGTCCGAACTGGCTCCTGGTACCGCCAAGCTGTCGGCACTTGCCAGCCTGTCCGACGCTCAGCTGGCTGAGCAGCTGAGCGGGCTCGTTGAGGAAGTGCAGCGCCGATTGGAGAAGGGCAGGGGGAAGCGGCCGGAGTTGGAATCAGTGGCACGGGAAGCTAGCTTGACCCTCAATCGCCTCGTTTCCGGCTCTACAGGCCATAACAAGCCATTCAGCTCTGGCAAGACTTCATCTCCGCTGCCGGAGGGGCAGCGCAGGGCGGGGCGGGCGGATCTGCCGGCGGGCGTGGCTCCCAGTCAGGTGGCGAAGCACTTCGGTTTGTCGCTGGACGCCGTGCGTTAAGGTGCTCGAGGAGGCTGCAGCGGCTACCTAAACGCATAGAGTGGCGAAACTTCCGAATGCCAATATTCTGACGCTGAGTTCTGACTGGCAGGAGGACGCTTGTGGCAGACAGCTATGACGTGGTGATCATCGGGGCTGGGCATAACGGCCTCGTCTGCGCCTGTTATCTCGCCGCCGCCGGTCTGCGGGTGAAGGTGGTCGAGCAGCGCTCCGTCGTCGGAGGCGCCGCCGTGACGGAGGAGTTCCACCCCGGCTTCCGCAACTCGGTCGCGTCCTACACCGTCAGCCTGCTTAACCCGAAGATCATCCGCGACCTCGATCTGCCCCGCCACGGCCTGCGAATCGTCGAGCGGCGCCTGGCCAACTTCTTCCCGCTGCCCGACGGCCAGTACCTCAAAACCGGTGAGGGCGTGACCCGCTCGGAGATTGCACGCTTCAGCTCCCGTGATGCTGAGCGCTACGAGACTTACTCCGCCGAGATCGACGCCATCGCGGACGTGCTGCGCGACCTCACCCTGCAGCAACCACCCAACCTCGCGGACAGTGGCTGGCGCACGGCCCTGTCCGAGGGCTGGAAGGCGCTGAGCACCGGCCATCGCCTGCGCCGCCTGTCCATGGCCCAGCGGCGGGCCCTGCTTGATCTGTTCACCAAGTCCGCCGGCGATTACCTCGACGGCTGGTTTGAGACCGACTGCGTCAAGGCCGCCTTCGGCTTCGACTCCATCGTTGGCACCTTTGCCAGCCCCTACACGCCCAACACGGCTTATGTCCTGCTGCACCACGTCTTCGGTGAGGTGAATGGCAAGAAGGGCGCTTGGGGCCATGCTATCGGCGGCATGGGAGCCATCACCCAGGCGATGGCGAATGCTGCCCGCGAACGTGGGGTGGAGATCGAGATCAATGCACCCGTCCAGGAGGTGATCGTCGAGAAGGGGAGGGCGGCCGGCGTCGTGCTCAAGGATGGCCGTGCCATTCGGACCCGGACTGTGGCCGGCAACGTTCATCCCAAGCTCCTGTTCGACCAACTGGTGCCGGAGAAGGCGCTGCCGCCGGACTTTCTCGCCCGCATCCGGCGCTGGCGGTCAGGCTCGGGCACCTTCCGCATGAACGTGGCTCTGTCCGAGCTGCCGAGCTTTTCCGCGCTGCCTGGCCGTGACCCTGCCGATCACCACACGGCCGGCATCATCATTGCCCCCTCGCTCGCCTACATGGACCGGGCCTATGACGACGCCAAGCGGGAGGGCTGGAGCCGGGAGCCGATTGTCGAGATGCTGATCCCGTCCACCCTCGATGAGAGCTTGGCGCCCAAAGGAGCTCATGTGGCGAGCCTGTTCTGCCAGCACGTGCAGCCAACCCTATCCCAGGGACGCTCCTGGGATGATCACCGCGACGAGGTGGCTGACCTGATGATCGCGACAGTGGAACGCTATGCTCCTGGCTTCCAGCAGAGCGTGCTGGGGCGCCAGATCCTGAGTCCGCTCGATCTCGAGCGCACCTTCGGGCTTATCGGCGGCGACATCTTCCATGGGGCCCTGAGCCTGGATCAGCTCTTCAGCGCCCGGCCGATGCTGGGTCATGCGGATTACCGAGCGCCGTTACCGGGCCTGTACATGTGCGGTTCCGGCACGCATCCGGGGGGTGGCGTCACCGGCGCCCCAGGCCACAATGCAGCACGGGCGATCCTCGCAGATGTTGGCCGGCGCCGATCCAGGCGAGCCTGACGCGGGGAGCGAAGCTCGTCCTGAGCGTCTGCCCTCTAGGGTCAGTATCAGGAACACGTCTTGCGCTGACCCGTAGATGGCAGCCTTGCCCCGCCCCAAGAGACGAAGCAATGTCGTGTCCTCACAGCCCCGGCCAGCTTGTGCAATTTGGACCCCACCTGCCAAGCTCTCTCTGTCGCCACCGAAAGCGATCCCGAACCCATGGACCATACCACTGCCGCGGCAGCTCCGCCCATCGTAGAGCCTGGCTTTATTGCGCTGCTCATTGCCGTCTCCGCCGTGAGCCCGCTGGGGATCAATATGTATCTGCCCTCGATGCCCGGCATGGCGCGAGCCCTGGGGGTCAGTTTCACCACCATTCAGCTCACCCTGTCGCTCTATCTCGGCGCGATGGCATTGGGGCAGCTGATCATCGGGCCACTGTCCGACAGATTTGGCCGTCGCCCCGTGCTCCTGCTCGGCCTCCTTACCTTCGTCGCGGGATCCGTCATCTGCCTGTCGGCGCAGAGCGTTGGGGTCCTGATCGTCGGTCGCATCGTGCAGGCGATCGGGGGCTGCGCCGGCATCACCCTGAGCCGCGCCATCGTGCGGGATCTCTATGGACGCAATCAGGTGGCCAGCATGATTGCGTATGTCACCATGGGCATGGCGGTCGCTCCCATGATCGCACCGACCATCGGCGGCCTGCTCGAGACGCTGTTCGGCTGGCGCGCTTCATTCGCTTTTCTGATCGGGTTCGGCGGCCTCGCCCTGGTATTCGCACATTGGCGCCTGCCCGAGACACACCACAGCCACGCCGGAGGAGAGGCGCTCCGCGAGCTCCTGCAGGGCTACGGCAGCCTCGTCCGGTCGCGCCCGTTCTGGGGCTACACGCTGGTGACCAGCTTTGTGTCGGCCATGTTCTTCGCCTTTCTGGCCGGCGCCCCGTACGTGATGATCGAGCTGCTCGGGCGCAGCCCGGCGGAGTACGGGCTCTATTTTGCCCTGGTGCCGTGCGGCTACATTCTGGGCAACTTCGCCACGGGCCGCTTAGCCGCCACGATGGGACCGAACTGGATGATCCTGGCCGGCACGCTCCTGTCTCTCGCCAGCATCGCGGCCATGGCCGCGGTGATCGCTACCGGCTTGCTGTCCCCGGTCGCCCTGTTTGGGCCCATGCTGTTCATCGGGGTGGCGAATGGGCTGGTGCTGCCGAGCGGCATTGCCGGTGCGGTGAGTGTGAGGCCGGATCTCGCCGGCGCCGCATCGGGTTTGTCGGGCAGCTGTCAGATTGGGTTCGGGGCGCTGGTCGCTCCCGTGGTTGGCGCGGCCCTCAGCGCGACCGTCTGGCCGCTGATCGTGATCATGACGATCTGCTCACTCCTGGCGGTTGCTTCGCTCTCCTTGGTTGCAGGTCCCCGCAGGGCTGCTGCAGGCCGGTAGATCGCTTTGGCTTGCGCAGATCGGATCCCCGGAAGGAATAGGATTGTGCGCGGAGCCGAAGTCGCCCGAAGGTCAGCAGTGGCAGGGTCAGCGGACCGCCACACGGCCAAGCTTAAGCGCTCAGATTGATCCCTTCCTGACGGTCAGCATGACATTGGGTCATGCTCCAGGTTAAACGTTGCCTCGCCCGAAGAAGACGACGTTGTCGCTGGCCTCAACCACCTTGTGGAGTTGCGACAGCTCCATGAACGCGTGGGCGCGGTACAGCCGCCACATCGGGCTAGCCATCTCTTGGAAGGGGTGGTCCGGATTGGACGTCCACCAGGACTCCCATTCCTGGGCGGTGAAGTCGTCGCCGTAGGCATGCGTCACAGTCAGATCCGGATCAAAGCCATCGTCGACGCAGAGGGCCTTCGCCCTGACTCTGATCTGGCTGTCCATGAGGTCGGATGTTTCCTGAGTCCGCGCGTACAACATGATCACTCCGCAACCGGCTTGGACGAGGGGAGGGGCTGACTGCGCTGATCCATGCAGCGTGTTAGCTCTTGGATAACCCAGCGTCTGGCTTGGCGTTGTGAGGATCGTGTCATGGTGACCTCCTGCGATGTCACCAGGATCGACCGAAACAGCCCGTCCTTCCGTGACCAGAGCCACACATGGCTCGTGAGAGAGCGATCACGGTCATTTCTGCGGTGAGCGGTTCAAAGGAAAGGCTTTCCTTTGGTCCTCCCCGCCTGGGCTAGCGGCCTCCCGGCCTGACCGCGCACAGGTCAGGCATCAGCCCTGCGCTTCGCAGAAGGCTGTTACAGAGCGCACTCTCTGAGACCAGATCAGGCCCACCGGCGCCTGCGGGATCTCGCCGCCATCCGCATCATGGGGGCGGCAGGGGTTGCGAGCAGTTTCACGGCCCATGCTTCGGAGGCTGGAAAGATGCTTGAAGGTCTAGCCGAGTACGGCATTGGTACCAGCTGATCGGCTGCCCCGATGATCGTCCGCACGCCGAGAGAACGCGCCCACCGGACGCATCGCGCAGTCGGGGGTCTAGGACCTGCTCGACTTTCAACCTTGTGTTTCTCATGTACATTGGCCTCAAATAGAACCAACAGGGAACCTGTTCCTTGTGCCAGCGGCGAGACCTATAAAGTTGTGTGCACGAGGCGCTGTGGAAACATTGGTTTCCCGTTCGCAATGCGAGCGTGAAGGCAAAGAGGGAACACATGGATATCGCTGATCGGCTCAAGGCCGCCTCTGAGAGCGATGAGGTCCTCCCTCCTAATGAGGTCCAAGCGCTCTTAATCGAGGCTGCCGAGACAATTGAGTTCCTTCGGTCTTTGCTCAAACCCTTGGATGAGTTCGATCTCGAGGACTTGCCACCCAGGGGTAATGCTTAGAAGGTCAAGACCGGCTCCAGTCGGTCTTGGCAGACCTTTCAGCGAATCCGTATAAGCCTGCGCTGGGCAGGTGCAGTAGCCCTGCCGACCAATGGTTCACATCCCATTCGGGCTCTGTTACAATATCGCTCCGATTGAGCGCTGTCGCACGTGAGGAGACCTCATGTACAGCGACCATGAGCAGTGGGCCCGGATCCGGTACCGGGTCTTGGTCGAAGGAGCCACCCAGAGGCAGGTCGGCCGCGAGACTGGGATCAGTCCGAATATGGTCCGGAAGATGCTGCGGGCGAGGCAGCCGGTGCCCTACGGCCCGCGACAGCAGGTCTTTCCCAAGCTCGGGCCATACTTGCAGACCATCCAGCAGATGCTGTCGAGCGAGGAGCAGCCAAGCTTGTCCTATCGCGAGATATACAGGTCCATTCGGGAGCAGGGCTATACTGGAACGTACGACGCTGTCGGGAACTACATACGGTCGCTCAAGCCGACGGATCGCATGCTGTGGGAAGCCGCATACGACGACATCAAAACCTTGGACCGCAAGTCAGCGGTCACCCTTCTGATGCGGGTGGCCAGGCAGTGCCGAGCGAACGAACGGCAGAGACTTGCATCCTCGCGAGCGCGCAGAACTCATAAGGAAGTCGCCAGGCAGGCTGCCTTCACGTGGCTGCGTCAGCTTCTCCAGCAAAGGATGCCGTTCACCAACCTGCGGGGCGAACTCGGCGAGGTGCCCGACCTCGACCGGCTACTGGACAGGCTTGATCACGGCGGCCGCCACGTGCGCAATCGGTCGCTTGTGGTCCTCGGCAGCCTACGCGGCTGGCCCTCGACCGCCATCTGCGCCTTTCTCGGCATTGAGAAGAAAACCTATCGCAGCTATTGCCAGCTCTATGAAC
>NZ_JAMXFI010000197.1:0-14706 GCF_025460875.1 Microvirga yunnanensis | reverse complement strand
GTGTCTGTGTCAGGGGAGGCACAGGTCATCCGCCGAGGATGAGGACAATTGATGGTTGCCGCCCAGGCCGAAAATGATGATGGATTGATCGGCAACTCGCCTCTGACAAGAACCGACAATGACCTACGGCCTGATCCAGCTGGCGCCCGGCGCCTATGATCTCCTCCTCAACGGAGAGGTCGTGGGGAGTGTGGTGCGCAACAGTTCCTCTCAGCCTTATACGTGGACAGCGGAACTCCTCGAGGATTTACCGCCAGCACGCAGGCCAGCACCCTTTACCGACCTTGAACATGTCTTCGCTTCGCTGGAGGATCTTTGTGATTGGCTCGGAAGTCCGGCGATGCATGGTGACGCCTGGGAGCGGTGAGCATACCCTTTCGATGGAGTTCAGACGGGATGCTGATCCGCGTTCACCACTGGTTCAGTGGTGGGCCGGCATCTTAGGATACCGGTTGCCCGACCGTACTCCCGGCCAAGCCCAGGACCCTCGCTCCCTCTCATCGTTGGACTGGGTCGGGTTCTAGCCTCAATCCGTAAATGTTGCCCCGTAATAGACCCCATCTGTCCAGATCAAGCGAACCCGAGCGGCCGCCCCATGGTCTGGAATTTGCAGCTGAAACTCCATGGGAATGTCGGCTGGCTCAGACACCACAAGACGCACTCCGGTCTGAGACAGATCCCAAATGGCGCATTCAATCGGTGCCGGAGCCGTCTTGTCTGCGATCCACCCTTTCAAGGGGGCGGAGAAGCGCTCACTCGAACGACGCTCGGGCGTTCCAAAGGGCATGCACATGGTCCTACGACGGAAGGCCACTCATAGGAGAGCAGGCTGACTTGGGGCTTTGCTGCTGAGAGAGCCGGCGGCCTCGATATCGCGCCAGGTCCGACGAGGAGCCCGGTAGGACAGTCCATCCGTGCCAACTCCCGGGGCTCGTCGATAGCTGTCGTCGACAGGCAGCTGAGCTCAGACTGAGCTGATTTGCCGGAGGTGACAAGCGGCTCAATTGGGGCGCGGCAGCGTGGCACACTTCTCGAGATCCAGTATAGACGCACCTCCGGGCAGCCGGTTCTCTCTCGGCGGATGGCGATGAACCACAGGTTTCCCGAAGTCGAAGTCGACCGACAGAAACTCATCTCTCTGATGCGAAGCCTTGACTGATCATCCTGCTGAAGCCGGAAACAGCCTTGTTGCAGACCGCGCCAGAGATTTTCCGCATCTGAGATCTCTGGCGCGGTGTTCTAAAGGTCCCTGGGGGCGGGCAGGAGGAAGGATCCCATCGCCTGGGACGGCCGCAGGAGCGGCTTTTCAGGTCCTTTGACCACGAACCGGGTGGCGGCTGGATCGAAGTCGAGTTCCAGGTCCATCGCGGCCTTGAGAGCTTCAGCGTTGGCCGGTCCATAGATCCGGTCAAGAAACGCCGCATCGTCAGCGGAAACGAGGATCGAAAGATCCGTCTTCTTGGCGGCTGCGGTTAGCGCTGTCATTCCCGAGATCGGCTCGGCCTGATCGGTGTTTGTGAAGATGAACACGGCTGGCCGCAGTGGCTTGTCAGCCACCTGTTCGTTGCGGCCGTGGATCGCTTCGTCAATGATCTGCTGCCACAGGAGGCGTGTCAGGAGATTGTAGGCCGCGGCATGCTGGCCGTGTCGGGTCGGGCAGCACACATAAACGGTTGCCGGGCCGCTGATATCGACCCGCTCAGAGGTACTGATGTTCCGATGGGCCGCCCACTGGCCGCGCGGATTGCCGGAAACCCAGGATGTCTCGGGAGTATGAAAGGGCGCCAGCCGTTGCACGATCGCATCATGGATTACCCGACGGCGCTCATCGGAAAGAGCCGCGTAGGCGCGCAATTCGAATAATGCCCTCGGGCTCCCGGAGCTGTCGGCGGCGGCAACATAATCAGCAGCTTGATCGTCAAGACGGTGCTCGATGAGGACCGTGCACAGTCCCATCAAGGTCGGCTCGGCCAAACGCAGTCCGCCGTTCGCGACCTGAGCGGTGGCGAGCTCCAGCAGGCCCCAAAGAGCGGAGATCGCTTCCTGCTCGATGGTGTCGTTGCCATCGTTCGTTTTGATCTCTGGAACCCGATCGTATCCTTCTGTCCATTGAATAATGAACGTTTCCGCGATGTTGTGCAGCCGCCGCGAGCGGGTTTCCGGATCGGTGCCCAGGTTGATGTCAGCGAGTGGATTATAGGAGCTCCCGCTGTGCCACCGAATGCGTGAGACGGGTCCCAGTTTGGCCCGGGTAGCAGCCGTGAGGTCGTAAACCTCTCCGGTCGGGTCGTCGACGATGTAGCTCGCCGATGTACCCCGCAGAAGGGTCGGGACGATCACCCTCTCCACCCGCTGGCGCGAGCTGGCTCCAAGGAGGAGGGTATTGGCGTTTCGGGTCGTGCCGTGAGGAACGCCCCGGCGGTCCTCCCCGAGCGTGAGGATCGCACCGTGGGGGGCGATGATGGCGTCTTTAGAGAGCCCAAGTCCAAAGAGTTTTTTGAGAAGGTCTTTCACGTGGTCTGATCCGTTCGGGTGGACAGGAAAAAGGTGACTGAGAAGTTCGAAATTCTGTTACGCAGGAGAGGAATCGCACAGGTCCACGTTTTGCAGAACTTTGCGGCAGGTTTTCGCAGGCAGGCGAGAACAACGACAGGTTTGGCGTCCATCGCCGGGGTACGCCCGCCGCCCACGCACAGAATCTGCGACACAGCCCCTGATGGCGACGGTCGCGAGCGGGCCAAGGCCGCTCAGATCGCCCGATATGAAAGGCGCTCCTGATGCTCGGGTTCTTATCGGGACAAAAACACTCGAACTTGTCCAAGCCCACGGCAGGACTTCCAGACGTCTTGGAGCCCTTCGCGGCCGAAGGGGCGTCGCGGCTATCGCCGTCAAATACCATGGGTGGGCCGGCCTGAAATGGTCACATTCGTGCGCGACGTCGGAGGTGACGCTTCGTTAACCATCCCTCCGCCCAAGGCCACCAATGCTCAGACCTCTTGTTGCCCTTGCCCTCGTGCTCGCGCCCCCAGCCTTCGCTCAGGCCTATGACAGTCCGGAGATCATCCGCGGGCTCTGCCGCCCTGACGGGTGCGACGAGTTCGCCATCCTGGCGGCCTCTCCTCTGACCAGGACAGGGGAGGGCACACTCATGCAGACCCGGGTGAAGACCTTCCATGCCAGCTCAAGCGGACGCAGGGAACTCAGAGAGGAGAACGGGTATGTGTACTGCTCCCAAACCAAGCCGGCGATCGTGGCCGAGAAGAACGGACGTACCATGGCGTTCTATCTCGCACCGTACTCGACCCAGGAGAGCCGCGAGACCATCCGTCAGAACGCCAACTTCCATGCCCTGTACTTCAGCATCTGCCATGGCCTGGAAGCGGGCCGGGCGGCGGTCCGGAACCTGCCGGGTGTCGCCCAGGAGCTCGGCTACAGGGTTGCTTTGCCCCAGTCGCAGTCTGTGGCCCTGAACCGGGTCGAGGATATCCTGCCGCCCGAGAGCCGGCACTCAGCCGAGGCGAGACATGACCTGCGCCCGGTTCCCCCGGTGAGCATGCCGCCGGGCGCTGCACGGCGGGACTGGGCTATCGATGAACCGGCTGGCGAATTCGGAGGATACCGTGAGGCAATGCCACCCCGGCCGCAGCCCGATGTTGTGGAGCGGGAGGAGGGGCTGCTGGCCGGTCCGCGCCGCCTGACCAACCGCGCCTTTGATGCCCTTGATGAGGTAGGCGATT
The DNA here is from genome assembly GCF_025460875.1 of Microvirga yunnanensis. Lineage (NCBI taxonomy): Bacteria > Pseudomonadati > Pseudomonadota > Alphaproteobacteria > Hyphomicrobiales > Methylobacteriaceae > Microvirga > Microvirga yunnanensis. The sequence continues at coordinate 10,969 of NZ_JAMXFI010000197.1, read as the reverse complement.
GGATGCTGGGACGGCGATACTGATCCGAAGGCAGAAGTGCTATTTGTCATGGCGCCAGCGTAAGCTGTCCCTAATAATCTTCGGACAAGAACTAGCCTATGAGCCCATCGCCACAATGGACCCTCTTCATCGCCCGCCCTGGAAGAGATCGGCAGCACGTCATCCGAGATCCTCAGGGCGAGCCGCGGATTATCTTTGGCGAAGATGATGGCACGAGGATCAACGATCGTCTGGCCCGGTACCTTGTCGAGAGCCTGAATGCGGATCTCGTTGTTGACGACCCGAACCCGGACGAGGGCTGGTTCCTAGACAGCCAGCAAGACCGCGACGAGCAGGATCCGGCCATTCTCATTTGCGACCCCGATTTCGAGATCCGGCTCGAGATCCTCGATACGGGCAGCCTTGAAGAGGATTGGGCGCTGGGCCGAAAGGTTGTGGCCCTGATCAATACCTACTTCACCCAAAGCCAAGTTTCACTGCCAAGCTCTGCCTCCGTCGGCGCTTCACCAGAGAGGCAGCAGACCGGCTCCTAACGACGAACCATCGAGAAGAGAAAATCCTCCCGGTCAGGTCCACGACCAGCGCCTGCTAAGAACTTCTTGTCGAAATTACGCCTAGCGAAATTACTTATCGGGCTAAGTCTCCTTGCACTCGGAACAAGGTCGGCGCCGTGAAAGCGTCACCGGGCCTCCGGCGTTAACTCCTCGTTGAGCATACTTCCCTCACATTAGCTGAGGTCTCTGGGAGGTGGTAAGATGCGGGTATTGCTGATCGAGGATGACATCTCTGTCGCTCAAAGCATTGAACTCATGCTCCAGCGCCTCAACGTCCAGATTTCGGTAGCCGATCTGGGCGAGCATGGCATCGATCTCGGCCGGCTCCCCGATTACGACATCATCCTGCTCGATCTCAATCTGCCGGACATGTCAGGCTATGATGTCCTGCAACAGCTGCGGCTTGCCAAGGTGAGCACACCCGTCCTGATCCTCTCAGGCCTGGACGGGATCCAGAACAAGGTCAGAGGCCTCGGCTATGGCGCCGATGATTACCTCACCAAGCCGTTTCATAAGGATGAACTCATCGCCCGCATGCAGGCCATCATCCGCCGCTCGTCCGATCAGACCGAAGCTGTCCTGCAATGCGGCGATCTGACGGTCAAACCACGGGTTCAACAGGCTGAGGTCGGAGGGCGCCGGGTAAACCTGACCGGCACGGAGTACAAGGTCCTGGCGTTCCTGGCTCAGCGCCAGGGGAGCACGCTGACCAAAGAGATGCTCCTCAATCATCTGTATAGCGGCATGGACGAACCTGCGATCAAGATCATCGACGTTTTCATCTGCAAGCTGCGCAAGAAGCTCGTGGAGGCTTCAGGGGGCAGGGACTACATCGAGACGGTCTGGGGCCGCGGCTACATGCTGCGGGAGCCGCCGCTCGTCAAGTTGGCAAGCTAAATCTCAGGATCACTTGCGCAACCAGTCACGGGATCCTGTGCTGCCCCAAGATCCTATGAATTCGTTCCGTCCTAGTTATTGAGGCTGCGGCCTTCTGGTGATTTCAGTCTTGGGTGGCAAACCCTTTGCCCATCGACTGACTGCTAGATTGCCCGCGCATCGGAAGGATCTCACCCATGGCGAAAGCTGCAACCAAGAAGGCGCCGGCCCGCAAAGCGGCCGCATCGCAACCAGTACCGACTAAAACGGCCAAAACTGCCGACGCCGGAGCCAAGAGTTTCACGAAGGCCGCAGCACCGAAGGCGTCAGTCAAGGCGGCCCCCAAGGGCGCAAAGAAATCCACTGGCACCTCGCCTGGCGCGATTCTCACCCTGCGCCACATTGCCGAGCAGCTGTCGGAAGCGCACGAGCTTCCCAAGCGCCAAGCCAATGAAATCCTGACCCAGGTCATCGAGATGATCGCCAAGAGCTTGAAGAAGGGCGACAAGATCCGCCTGAGCGGTCTCGGCATTCTTCAGGTGCGCAAGCGGGCCGCTCGCACGGGCCGCAACCCGCAGACTGGCGAGCCGATCAAGATCAAAGCCTCCAAGAAGATCGCCTTCCGACCCGCGAAGGAGCTTAAGGAGGCGGTCTAGCCGAGAGCCGTCACCGGATGGCTGAAGCGACACCCACCCCGCCGGCACGCTGGCGGGGTGGGCCTGTTGTTGCGTCCGCTCAGGAAAGATGCTGAGCGAAGTGCTTGTTCATCTCGAACATGCTCACCTTGCTCTTGCCTCCAAAGACCGGCCGAAGTTTGTCATCTGCCAGGATTTCCCGCTTGTTTGCAGGGTTCTGCAGGTTGTTCACCTTGATATACTCCCAAACCTTGCTCACCACTTCCGTACGGGGCAGTGGCGAGGACCCGACCACCGCCGCGAGTTCATTCGAGGGCTGCAACGGCTTCATCAGCGCCGGATTTGGCTTCTTATCTGCCATTGTTGATACTCCTTTGTTGTGCTGGTCCGCCATCTCGAGGGGCGACGTAGCGCGACCGTGGTGAGCGAGAGCCTAACAGACTCTCAATTCAAGCATCTGAGAGGACGAGCGCAATCGATGCCTGCTTTGGGATAGTTATCGGGCTGACCACGATGATTGATGCCAAACTGATCGTCACCGGCTCCGGCGTTTGCTTTGTGGCTTCGCCATCATCAGACGCATCGCTTCTTCAGCGCGAGCCCTCGCTTGCGCATCATGACTGAGGTTGCGCACCTCCGAGGGTTCATCTTGCTGCTGCATGCCGTTCTTGCGTGCCCGCCATTGCTTCGCCTGGGCCGCAGTGGCAGCCGCTTGAGCCAGCTTTTCAAGCCTATCGAGTTGAGGCGTGCTGGCCTGACCAGTATCCTCAGTCTCGTCTTCCTCTTGCGTGTTTGCTGTCACCATACCGCCGATACTTTGTAGCGCAATTGGTCTTGTCTCTGGGTCTTTCCACCTAGGGCTCCCCAGCGAGCAGGCAATCCAGATCCCGATCCCTGCTACCAGATGACACGCCAAAGAATGGATCGGCCGCGGCTTGCACCGTGGGCGAGCCATCGAATTCCGAGATGAACCCGTGTTGTCCAAGGCTCCGCTCGACTGTTAAACCGTCCCTGTCGGGATCTGAGGCGAAAGGAGGCATCCGGTGGCGCTCACAACCAAGCACATCGAGGGCGATCTCCTCATGCTTCGGATCATGTTCCCGAATGGCATGACGGTGACGGTGACAGCCGGCAGAAACGGCAAGAGCGTCAGCGTGATACCGGATGACAGGGAGATTACCGAGAGACTGTCGTCTATCTTCCAATGGAGCACCAACAGGGTGGGCGAACCGGGCTATCCGTTCACCAGCCTCAACCAGGTCATCTACGGGATGGAGACGCTCGCCCGGTCGGCAATGAGCATTGAGCAGTTCATTGAGGGGCTGCGGGAAGTGCTGGAGGTGTCCGATAAGCACCCTGTGCCTGAGGTCGGCGTCAGGACTCCATCACCCACCGTCGTCGACCTGAGCCCGAGCGGGAACGGGTGGATTGTTGCTGCCCGCTTCCTGCGCGGGGAGCGATTCAAGCTTGCTATCAACAAGGCCAGCATCGGCTGGGCCGCAGATCCGCCGGAACCCACGCGCGATAAAGCGATCATGAAGTTTCTCTCGCGATTGAAGGGTGCTCCAGCCCCGACGGATGAGGACCTTGCGCTCCTCGTGATGGAGGTGGCGCATTATTCGTCTGACATCGCCGAATGGCTCAAAGGTATGCACTCCGCCATCGCTGAGGAGCCGAGGTCCTAGAGGAAGCCACGTGCCCTTATCGTGCGAGGACAAGGCCGTTCACTTCTCCTCATTCAATTGCTGCCAGAGATCAGTCGCAGCAGCGTCATGAGGCCGTCATCGAGCCGCTTTAGATGAGCCCTGTGGCCGCTTGGCCCGAGGGACAAGAACAGGCACGGATGCACTGCCGTCCTTGTCCCTCAACCAATCCCATCAGTCGCCTTGACGTGCCACCTGAGCGATGTCGTGTCTGGCGATCCCGATGTCGGACAACTCACGGTCAGACAAAGCCATCAACTGTCGGGCCGTTTCACGAGCACGCAGCCATCGATGTAGGCCTGAAAGAACAACTGACAAAAACATGACGCAACCTCAATAATGAGCCAGCCCAAGCGGAAGCGCACCGCAGACTGGCAGCCAGAAAAACGGCCACCTGCTGGGGTGGCTGGGTTATGGGAGGAAACCCGCCATCGGGAGACCGTGGCGGAGGAGGGGTCATCTACAGCGCACCGGGCTTGCGACAAACCGGAAAGTGATCGCCCCTGCCATGCGCAATGAACATGGAACGGATCAGGCGCCTTTACCTCTTGTTCACGGTTGCCGAGCAGTTCACTCTGGAACCTTGCCGACGATCCATCTGGCCGCCTCGGGGCTGAAGCCGATCTCAAGCAGTTCCTCTTCGAGATCCTCGACGGCATCAGGGTCCAAGGTAATAGAGTTGTCGTCTGCATCCCGGCCAGCAGCGGGCTTTGGCCCGGCGCCGCTCTGCTCCGGTTCCCCCGGCTCATCGGCAATGGGTGCGACTGTCACGCGGACCACTGGACCGTCATCCTCCTCCCCCTCATCCTCACTCTCGTAGACCTTGAGGGTGACCCAGCGCTCCTCAACCTCGTCCTCATAGACCGTCTTCCACTCGCCCATCTGCGCCTCCCGATTCATGCATCATTGCCGCTATGTTCAAGCATGATAGCGCAACATTCCTGGGCCCTGGGAGTTGTCCCGTAGCGGAGGCGTTCCACAGCCCCTGCGCTCTCCTTGCACCAGGCCTCCGTAGACTTCAGCCCCGTTCAGCCCAATCCCAACGGGGCTTTTTCATGGGCAACTCCGCCGCTCCAAGGGGGCACACGGTCCCAAGATGTTGATTTCAGGTGACCTGGAAGGCGCGCTGAGCCCGCTCGCGGATCTCGTCCAGTTCGTCCTGAAGCGAGTTGATCTGCCCCTCGATCTCTTCGAAAGACGTGCACTCTGGCGTGATAAACAGGCGTCCGTCCTCACCCCGGGTGTAGCGGAGGAGGGCAATCTTCACGCCTGCCGGGTTGTCCGGTGTTCCAGGCCGGATGTCGAGTTCCAGGGCTCCGAAGAGATGCATCGATGGCTCTCCCTGCTAGGGTTGAGAGTAAGGCCCCATGCCCGGGGCGCTTAACCGGCTTGTGACGCCGCTTGCCGGCGCTGAATCAGCAACGCGACCTCCGGCCTGTTCTCTTTAAGCCACTGTATGGCCTCAGGCTGGCTGACGACACACTCGATCGCAGCCCACATGGGGTCCTCGAGCGACTCGTTCCTCAGCCGGGTGACCGCATAGGCGATGAGCCGATGAAGGCCCTCGTAGCCGGGCCGGGCTTCAAGAGCATCGGCGATCCAAACGCTGGACCATCCCTGCGCGGCAAGGTGCAGAAGGCTTTGCGGATCGGCCTCGCGAAACCATGGTGTCGCGTCGAACTCGAGAGCGAATGCATTATCGGCGGTATGGCACGAAGCCCGGATCATTGCCGGCCTCCCGGATCAGCTCTCTGGAGCGCAATCCTAACACACGCTCCCGCCTGGATTGAACCGAACGATCTGGCGATTGCAATCTCGCTGATCGCAGTTCACCCCAAGTATAGGCAAACTTCCTCCAGCATAATGCGACACGGAATTCCCACCGTACCTTCCGCTCCAACCTAAAGAAGGCCAGATTGGTTGAGATGTGAACTTTCTGCGTCAGGATGAGCCGCAAGAAAATTCCTTGCCTTTGACTACGCTCCATAACATTGAGAACCCACAAGGGGGCAAGATAGCGGATGTATTCAGCGGATATTCTGTATGCAGGGACTGCCCGGGAGCATCGGGCGAACAAGCTCCTGGCTGCTCTGGAGCCGGAAGACTTTGCCTGTCTGGAGCCGCACCTGGAGATCGTGAGCTTGCAGCAGGGTCAGGTGCTCTGCGAGGCGGGTCACCCCCTCTACGACGCCTACTTTCCCCACAACGTCATCATCTCGCTGATGGCTGTCATGCAGGACGGACGCACTGCCGAGATGTCCGTGTTTGGCAGCGAGGGCGTCACGGGTCTGACAGGGGCAGCGGTCACCAATCAGGCTTTCGGACACTATGTCGTGCATCTCACCGGCACGGCCTCACGGATCAAGATCGCTAAGATGCACGAGGTGATCAGTACACAACCCACCATCCAGCGCCTGATACGCCACTTCATGGAAGCTCAGATGTCGCGGGTTCTCCAGAATGTTGCCTGCAACGCGATCCATAGTGTGGAAGCCCGGTGCGCTCGCCTGATCCTGAGCACGAGCCATCGGGTTGATCAGGGGATCATCCCCCTCACACACGAATTCTGGGCGGACCGAATGGGGGTCCAGCGCTCAACAATCAGTGCCATCATGAAGAAATTCCAGGCCGCTGGATTGGTCAGGCAAAGCAGGGGCGGCATCGCTATCACAGACCCGACTGCTCTCAGAGAAGTCTCGTGTGAGTGCTACCAGACAATTCACGACGTATTCGTGCGCCTGCTACCCTACACTGCTGTGGTGCGCTGAAGACTCAACTCGTTGTCTGACCTACTGCGGGCTTCTCCTGTCCAGGCTATGATGTCGGGCAACTGATCGAGGCTGCGGGTCAGCTCAAGAATGACCCAGCGTCTGGCCCGGCGTGCTGAGGATCGTTTCATCACCACCTCGCAGCTCTCTGGAGCACCTACCGGCGCGGTCTGCTCGACGTATCGATCGTGACGCGGTTTCCGGTGATTGGGTCGAGAATCGTCATGGGCAGTTCTCTCTCGTACAGGCACAGAGCCAACGCCGTGCCTGCGAGTTCGATCAAGTGCGATTGGAGTTGTGGTTACGGAACCGTTACTGCACCAAGAGGCTCAAATCTCTCAATCAGGCAAGGCTTGATAGATCGCCTTGCCGATAAACGGTCCATCAACACTTTTGCGAAAAGCTGAAGCGAGCGCCGCCCTTGAGGGATCCTGGCCATGTTCAGTTTGCGTCTTGTCGCCTGCGCGACAGCGTTCGTCGTGCTTGTTCCAAGTTCAGGATCAGCAAAGCCTGACTTTAATGTGCTCGAAATCGATGTGGATTGGCAGCTTGCATCCCTTCCATTGCATCCTGATCTTGATCCGATTTCAACGTCGACCGTTCTGGACCTTGCTTCTCCTCCCCACGCTCTGAAAGACCGCTCCACGTACTTGCCTGCCATCGCTGAGGAGGCGGCAGCGAACGGTGTGCCGCCAGCCCTTGTCGATGCGGTGGTGCGAATTGAGAGCCGGTACGATCCGACCGTGGTTGGCAGCATTGGTGAGATCGGACTTATGCAGGTCAGACCCAAGACCGCCGCGTTGCTCGGTTTCCAAGGAACTTCTACTGAACTGGCCGAGCCGAGAACCAATCTCCGCTATGGCGTGGGGTATCTGGCCAAAGCGTGGCGGCTAGCTGATGGGGACTTGTGTCGTGCGCTGATGAAATACCGCGCGGGGCACGCCTCGGAACAGATGAGCGCCCTCAGCATCGAGTATTGCCGAAGGGCTCGTCAGCATCTTGCAACAGTGGGAGCTCAGATAGGAAATGGAACTGAGGTGCTCGCAGATCCGGTAACCCGCACGCGCGGTCAACAGGTTGTGCTCAAGCGCGTGAAGAAGCGTACGATCACGCCCGCCATGGTCTCTCGGCTCGAGGCTCACAAGCGGCTTGGCTTCAGCAGGCTGCAGCTGGATCTGGGAAGAGCCAACAAAACATGGCGTCTGCAGGATCGCGCCGGCGGATCGTCGCGTCAGAAACTTCGCCTCATCCAACTCGAATACCGAACCTCTTCCCGGGCAATCCGTCGGACGATGGTACTGCCGAAGCGAAGGGTTGCCGCCCGTTAGCGCAGTGGCCATCTTGAATGTTAATCTGCTCCTTCACAGGTTGTCTCAACACAGATCATCGTCAGTGCAATCGAGTTTGCATGCCTCGATGCATCGGCAGTCCCAGGCACTCACGCATGCGTCTGTTCGGAGCCAGAGTTAGCGACGTAGGCCGTAGAAGAGCGCTGCCTGATCATGGCGGCGCTCATTAACTTGTCCGGTCCAGCCTCAGCTTAAGCTTTGACAGGTTCAATCAAGCCTTTTGCAGATTGGTTGCCGACTCTTTGCCGGTCCGGCGGTCGGCCTCCACCTCGTAGGAGATCTTCTGGCCTTCCACGAGCCCGCGCATACCAGCCCGCTCAAGCGCCGAGGCATGGACGAATACATCCTTGCCGCCATTGTCGGGCTGAATGAAGCCATAGCCCTTCGTTTCGTTATACCACTTTACAGTACCAGTCGCCATTGTCGTCCCTAATCCCTCTCCATCGGCGCAGAATGGTGTCTTGATCCCATTCTGCCTTACCGTCCGCACCCCCAGCAAAGGGAAGGCTAGTTGCGCTACCAAGGGTTGGCAAGCATCAATGGAATGCCCCTCCTTCAGTTGCTCTGTTGAGAAATCCGCTGCTTTATCAGGCGAAGTGTATCGGCCTTGGCATCGTCTGAAGAGTTATGACCATTCCAAAATTACTTTCCTGCTATGTCGGCTTGCCGACAGACATGCGCTTTTCTTTCGTGTGAGATACGCTGCCCAAAGGCAAGACGCTGTTAGGAGGGCTTATGACCATAAGACACTCTGCGCCCCTCACCAAAAGCCACTTCCTTACCTTGCAGGTATTTCTCGACTCTCGCGCCGCCTAGACACATCCGTTGGTCCTGTGCAGACCCATCATCGATAATCTTGTCACTCGGCAGGCGTCACTTGGGTGTTGCGCGGTTGCCCACCTGTGGATCAACCAAGTGCCACAACATTGTTGTCCACTCGTGCTTACGGTGAAACGGTATTGAGATCTCATCCACTCCGCATCAGGGCAAACAGAAGCGCACGTTGATCTTGTTATCATCATCACAGGAGGCTGCGCATGACCACTGACAGACAACCTGAAGCTGTGATGAACTCTGGATTTGCCGCAGCGGACCCATACCGCTTTGCAGGTAACATGGCCCGATTGGTGGCCGAAGCCGGCAGGGCCGCCACAGCTTACATCCAGCCGCAGATTGGCACCCTAGTCCCTCTGACGCAGGTTGACGACGTTACGCCCGCTTTGAGCACCTTCGCTCAGATGCAGCAGGCCTTGGTGACCCAGCCGGGAACCCTCATTGAGGCTCAGTCCAAACTCTGGCAGGCCTACGTCGATCTCTGGAACTCGTCCGTGCGCCAAACGCTGGGCCTAGGTGATCATGACGTTGCTCCATCTCATTCCAAGGATGCCCGCTTCAAGGATCCCGCCTGGACCGAGCACCGGTTCTTTGACGCCATGCGGCAGTCCTATCTTATCACATCGCATTGGACCGAGCAGTTGGTCGAGGCCACAGAAGGGCTCGACCCAGAGGCGCAACGCAAGGCTCGTTTTTATACTACGCAGATCATCAACGCACTGGCGCCCTCCAATTGGGTGTTCACCAATCCCGAACTCCTGCGCGAGACCTTCGCTTCAGATGGCGAGAACCTCGTGCGCGGCATGCAATTGCTGGCCGAGGACATTGAGCGTGGGGGAGGGCAGCTCAGGATTCGCCAGACCGATCCGACCCAGTTCGAGGTCGGGCGCAACCTCGCGATCACCCCAGGCAAGGTGATCTACCAGAATACCCTGATGCAATTGATCCAGTATGAGCCCACGACCGAGAAGGTGCTCAAGCGGCCACTGTTGATCGTCCCACCCTGGATCAACAAGTTCTACATTCTGGACCTCAATCCGGAAAAGAGCTTCATCCGATGGGCTGTCGATCAGGGGCACACCGTCTTCATCATCTCCTGGGTCAATCCGGATGAGAGCCTCGCCGACAAGTCCTTCGAGGATTACATGCGTGAGGGCGTCTTCGAGGCCTTGGACGCGGTCGAGGCGGCCACAGGCGAGAAGGTCGTGAATGCCGTCGGCTACTGTGTTGGTGGAACCTTGCTCTCGGCGACCCTGGCCTACATGGCAGCCACAGGCGATACCCGGATCAAGAGCGCGACGTTCTTCACCACGCAGGTGGACTTCAAACAGGCCGGCGATCTGAAGGTCTTCTCGGACGAGGAGCAGATCCGGGCGATCGAGCGCGATATGGCCCAGCGCGGCTATCTCGACAGCAGCAAGATGGCCACAATCTTCAACCTGTTGCGCTCGAATGATCTGATCTGGCCCTACATTGTCAACGTCTACCAGAAGGGGCAGGAGCCGCTGCCCTTCGACCTGCTATACTGGAACTCGGACGCGACCCGAATGCCGGCCGCCAACCACAGCTTCTATCTGCGGCGCTGCTATCTGCAGAACGATCTGGCGGAGGGCCGAATGGAGTTCAGCGGCACCCAACTCGATCTCTCCCGCATCGCGATCCCGGTCTTCCACTTGGCCGCCCGCGAGGACCATATTGCACCACCGCACTCGGTGTTTTCCGGGGCAGGGCGCTTAGGCGGATCGGTGACCTTCGTGCTGGCCGGCTCCGGGCATATCGCCGGGGTCATCAACCCTCCATCGCGTGGGCGCTATCAGTACTGGACGGGTGGAGAACCTGAAGGTTCGCTCGAGACGTGGCTCGAACATGCGGAAGAGCATCCCGGCTCATGGTGGCCACACTGGCAGACCTGGATCGAGGCGCAGGACCGCAGGTGGGTCAAACCCCGGCGGCCCAGTGCGGGCAAGCTCACGTCCATTGAAGATGCACCCGGCAGCTATGTCCGGGCGCAGTAGAACCCATTATGAAGTCAACAGGGAGAAGGAAACAGCATGGCGCGTGTCGTTTTGGTCACCGGTGGCACCCGCGGCATCGGTGCCGCGATTTCAAAAGCCTTGAAGGACGCGGGCTACAAGGTTGCGGCCAATTACGGCGGCAATGACGAGGCCGCCAACCAGTTCAAGGGTGAAACCGGCATTCCGGTCTTCAAGTTCGACGTGTCCGATGCGGCCTCCTGCGAGAGCGGCATCC
>NZ_JAMXFI010000196.1:0-14936 GCF_025460875.1 Microvirga yunnanensis | reverse complement strand
GAAGAGTTCGTCCTACGGTCCGCGCGAGCAGGGCCGCTACGCGCAGGAATTCTACACCACGGTGAAGACCGCCTATACCTTCGACGGCAACGGTCCTTACGTGCCGAAGACCAAGGGAAGCGAGTAACTGATACAGGCCGAATGGACGGAAAGATTCCCGGCTCTCCCGCAATCTGGATGAGAGGCCGGCTGCCCTTTCCAGCCCGGTGATGGCCTCTCGTCAACCTCGGGCGGAATTCCCGCCTCGTCTTCGTCAAACACCTTTCCACTCCCGCAGGAGCGTATCAAACGTGTCCGTCAAAGCGGGTAAGATCAGCGTCAGACCTATCTCAATCAACGAACCGATCAATATCATCATTGTCGCGTTCGCGGTGATTATTGATGCCGTGCGTATCGGCACGTTTAACGAGGACAAACGCCTCTCGGCCTTACAGATTGTTGGATCTGGCGTTGTCATATGAAGCTGGATAGCTCGTCGTATGACCTATTCCTTGTAGGGGACCACTCAAAGCGACAGCCTGACGTTGGGCGTCAGGCTGCGAAATTAGGCGGGTGAAGCATCCGCCGCACTCGGCGGTAAAAATGGCGCTTCAGAGCGTGGCGCCCACCTTGCGCAGCTCCGCGAGGACAGGGGCCTTCGGAAGCCAGATCTTGTCGTACTCGGCGATCACAGGATCCGCGTCTTTCACATCGGCAACGACGATCTTGACCGGTTGTTTTGAGAAGTTCTCCAAGAGGCCAGGCTGGTTGGCGACGATCTCATCGATCTCGGCATCGAGCGCTGTACGGGTAACTTTAGAGATCAGCTCACGATCAGTTGCTGGCAGGGTGGTCCAGACCCGGCCGGAGACCAGCGCCACCATAGGCATGTGAACGGCATTCATCCGCAGGATGGTCTTGGAGACCCGATCAAAGCGCTGATTCCAGGAGAAGTCGAGATCCGCCTCGAGACCGTCGACCTGACCATTAGCCATTGCATCGAACACCTGCGGAGTCGGGATTGGTGTGGGAGCAGCTCCCAGGATCTGGTAGAAATCACGGTAGGCGGGGGTCGGATTGATACGCAGCTTCATGCCTTTCAAGTCGGCGGTAGACGAGATGTCCTTTGCCGAGAACACCGCACGAATCGACGTGATGCCCCAGCCCAGGCCAATCGTGCCGGTCTCCTTCGGAAGATAGTCGAACAGACCAAGCGCGACGGGGTGACGGACGAGCTTCGCCACGGCCTCCGTCGACCGCACCACGTAGGGAGCGTTGATCGCCGCAATCGCCGGGACACGGGAGCCAAGCTCGGCTGCTTGGATGAAGGCCATGTCAAGAGCACCCGATTGGAGCTGTTGCATCATGGCACCTTCGTTGCCGAGCTGGCCGGCATGGAAGACGGTAAGCGAAAGGCGGCCATTGGTTTCCGCTTTCAGCGTCTCGCCGACTTTCAGGGCTGCGTTGTTCCAGGGATGGTTCGGAGGCGTAATGACGCCGAGACGAAACTCACGGCTCTGCGCCCGTAGTACAGTCGGAGCTGCAAGCGGCAGGGTTGCGCCTGCTGCCAGGGCAAAGAGATGGCGGCGGGAAATCGTCATGAGTGATGCTCCGTGCTTCTTTCAGGTTAGTTGACGAGGGCAAGCGAGAGGGTGGGCCAAACCGACAGAATGATCAGCATCAGGCAGGCAATGATGAAGAACGGGAGTGTCACCATGAACATCTTGCCTGGCTTGGCACCTGTTACGGCCGCCGCGACGAAGAAGCAGAGTCCGACGGGAGGCGAGAGGAGCCCGAGTACCAAGTTAATTACAACGACAACTCCGAAATGCCGCGGATCAATGTGATAAACCTCGGTAGCGATGGGCAGAAGGATCGGCACAGTCATGATCAGGCCCGGTACACCGTCGATCACAGTACCGATGACGATCAAGATGACGTTCACCAAAAGCATGAACGTGACCGGATCTTTAGCAATCGACTGGATCCAGCCCGCCACTTCCTGAGGAACCTTGCCAAAAATCAGAATCCACGAGAAGACCGCTGCTGCGGCGACCAGGAACAGAACGATTGCCGAGTAGATTCCTGATCGGAGCAGCATCTCCGGAACCTGGGAAAACCGGAACTCGCGCGTCCAGTAGCGACCAACTAGCGCTGCCGCAATTGCTCCGACGGCGGCTGCCTCCGTAGCATTGGCTAAACCTGTAAGGATGGATCCGACGATCACCGCTGGAATGGACAGCGTCGGCAAAGCCCGAAGCACAGTCATCACGCGCTCGCGCGGTGTCATACGTGCTCCAGACGGAAAATTGTGAATGAAGCCCATTACTGCAATGATGGTGCAAAACAGTACCGTCAACAGCACTCCGGGAATGATGCCAGAGATCAGCATGTCAGAGACAGGCACCTGGGCCAGCACACTGTAGACAACGAACATTACCGATGGTGGGATGATCGGGCCGAGCATTCCGGCATAAGCAGTTAGACCCGCCGCGAAGGTCTTGTCGTAGCCCTGACGCTCCATCTCGGGCACCATGATCTGAGACATGATGGCGACTTGAGCCGTGGCTGAGCCCAAGATCGATGCGACGAACATGTTGGCGAGTACGTTCACGTAAGCCAAGCCACCCCGCAATGCACCCACAAAAGCCATTGCCATTTCGACAATGCGCCGGGTGATACCGCCTCCGTTCATGATCTCGCCGATCAGGATGAAGAGGGGAATGGCGATCAGGCCATAGCTGTCGACGCCGCTGAACATCTGAAGCGGGTAGGATTGAAACAGCAAAGGGTTGCCGGAAGCGGCGATGTAGACGATCCCTGCAAGACAAAGGCATAGGCCGATTGGCACGCCAACCAGCATGATGGCAACAAAGGCAGCAGAAGTGACCATCAGTTAATCCCGTCACTTGTGGTGGGGCGGAACCCCGGAAAGGCGCTCCTGTCGACAATGCCGAGGTCTTCCAGCGTGTTGGCAAGGCCATGCAGCGTCATCGACACCGCGAAGATCGGCAGGACGAGGTACACGATCCAGCTCGGCCAATTCAGCGTTTGTGTGTGCTCTGTGTAGAGGAAATTAAAGGTCTCGCCCGCATAAGCTTTGGCGTCGAACCCCGCACGGGCAATCCCTATCGGATCCATCCACAACCAGCACATGATACCGAGTCCGGCGCCAAAGCCGACAACGGCCGATGCGGAGACGACCCGTGCAATCTTCTGCCCGCGCGGGGAGAGCCGTTCGGTGAGCATGGTCACGGCAAAGTCGAGCCGAAGCCGCGTCATGGCCGAAGCCCCGATGAAAGCGAGCCAGACTGTTGCATAAATGGCTGACTCGTCGATCCAGTAGATTGGCAGACCAACATAGCGGGTCGAGACATTCACAAGGATCAGCAGGGACAGAATTGCCATCAGGCTCATGATCGCGACGCGTTCGACAGCGAGCAGTCCATTGGAGAAGGCAACGAGCGCACGTATAGGCCATGGTGACATACGGGAGTCCGGCAACGGCTTGCTCTCCGATGATAAATTTCGTTCAATCGCTTGCACCCGCGCAGCTCCATTCAATCTCGACCGATGGGATACCGTATACAATCGACAGGTCAATTGCATCAGCTAGGCATTTTCCTTGGCAATTCGTAGCAGGTCGTCCCGACAATGCCTTCGACAGGCGGAGATGATGTTGAGTCGATCCTCGAATGGGGAGCATGACTGCCTTTTTACCACGCAGACACGGCTCAGGACCGAAGGCATCACCCTCAATATCGCGGAGATAGCAGTCCACGAGCGGATGTGGACCTTTGGGTCCGTCGCCGTGGGCGAGGTCAGAAAAGGCCCGCCCATTGGGCGGGCCTTCCCCATCGCTGATCAGGCGGCGTATTTCTGCACCGCACCGGACTGCTTGCTCCAGTCAGCATACCATCTGCTGAAGAGGTCGAGCTGCGTTTCCACATAGCCGCGCTGGCTGTCTGACAGGACATCCGACTCATTGAAATGCAGGGTGTACTCCTTGTCCCCTTTCACGACCATCATGTGCTTGAAGTATAGCACCAGATCCGGGCCCTCGTCGAAGGAAGACAGGACTGCCAAGGCATTCTCGAGTTCGAGAGCACGGGCGCGGGCGTCCGCATCGCCGGCGGCTGCGGCCACTGACAGGTTGCAGAGATGCAGCACTTCCTTCGGGAGGACGTTGCCGATGCCCGTAATGGCGCCGGTCGCGCCGCAGTTGACAAAGCCGTGCACGACTGCCGTGTCGACGCCGACCATCAGCGTTACATCATTATCCCGGCTGGTGATGTTCTCGGCCGCATATCGCATGTCGGCAGGGCCGCCGAACTCCTTGAAACCGACCAGGTTCGGATGCTCGGCACGCAGGGCGAAGAACAGGTCGGCACGGGTGGCGAAGCCATAGTACGGGCTGTTGTAGATAACGGCTGGTAGATCAGGGGCAGCAGTGAGGATCGCCTTGAAATGAGCCTTCTGCGCCGCCACCACCGAGCCGCGGGAAAGCACGCGAGGTATCACCATGAGTCCTGCGGCGCCGATCTTCTGGGCATGGGCAGCATGAGCAACGGCGGACGCGGTATTGACAGCACCCGTTCCCACGATCACGGGGATACCTGCCTTGACGAGGCGCTCTACGCCTTCCATGCGCTGGGCGTCGGTCAGGAGCGGCCAGTCACCCATCGAACCGCAGTACACAACCGCCGACATGCCGAGCTCAATGAGCTCCTTGCCCTTCTTGACCAAGGCATCGAAGTCCGGCGTGCGGTCCGCTTTGCACGGGGTCATCAGCGCCGGTATAACGCCGGAAAAAGCGTTGGATTTCATGTGGTTCTCCTTGGGAGTCCTGTTTTATGCCTATCCAATCAACGCCAGTACCCCAATCTGTTCGGGTGCAGTCGCAGACTTTTCAGCAATATTAGTCAGTTTGAGATTGACTGATCTTGCGCCGCCCTCCTTAGAAGACAGGACAGGAATCGGCTTGACATCGGCGATTTTATACAATCTACACTAACTGGTGTCAACGCCTCATCGCAGGAGATCAGACAACATTGGCGAAGAACCGCACTTGGAACTCGTACAGTGCATAGAGTTGTGCGAAGGGATTATAGGCTGCGATTTGGCACTCACCCGTCCCTGTGCCTTCCGAAGGAGCTGAGAAGATCAGATCAAAGTCGAGGCGATATGGACAAGACGCTAAGGTCGTCCAGAGCTCCCCGATGTGGGCTTGATGCCTGCAGCCTGATAAGGTGACGGCGGAGGAGCGGCATCTTCTTCGTCTCTTTACTGTCCATTCACGAGAAAAATTCCTACCTACGAGCAAAGCGATGGCACGTCATACCTTTTTCTGCATAGACGGTCACACCTGCGGCAACCCGGTCCGCGTGGTCGGCGGCGGCAGCATTCCTCAGCTGAAAGGCGAGACAATGTTCGAGCGCCGCCAGCACTTCCTGGCGGAGTACGACTGGATCCGCACCGGACTGATGTTCGAGCCGCGCGGGCACGACATGATGTCCGGCTCTATCCTCTATCCGCCGACCCGTCCCGATTGCGATGTCGGGATTCTGTTCATCGAGACCTCGGGTTGCCTGCCCATGTGCGGCCATGGCACCATCGGCACTGTCACCATCGCGCTTGAGAACGGCTTGATCTACCCCAAGACACCCGGACTCCTGCGGCTCGATACGCCGGCCGGTGTCGTCGAAGCACGCTACGAACAGAATGGCCCCTTCATCGAGCGGGTCCGCATCACCAATATTCCGTCCTTCCTCTATGGGACCGGCTACGAAGTCGAGGTAGAAGGACTTGGGCATCTGACCGTGGATGTCGCCTATGGCGGCAATTTCTACGCCATCGTCGAGCCGCAACCGCTCTACTCCGATCTGGCCAACATCAATCCATCAGACGTTCTGCGTTGGAGCCCCAAGCTGCGAGAGGCATTCAATGCCCGCTATCAGATCGCCCATCCGGAAAACCCGAGCATCAATCGCCTGACGCACGTCCTGTGGACCGGCAAAGCGCAGACGCCGGAAGGCACGGCCCGCAACGCAGTGTTCTATGGCGATAAGGCAATCGACCGTTCGCCCTGCGGCACGGGCACGTCAGCTCGCATGGCCCATCTCGCCGCCCGCGACCAGCTTCATGAAGGCGAGGCCTTCGTGCATGAGAGCATCATCGGCTCGACCTTTACCGGCCGTATTGAAGGCCGCGCGAAGGTTGGCGATCGTGATGCCATCATCCCGTCTATCGAAGGCTGGGCACGAGTGACTGGTTTCAACACTATCTTCATTGACGACCGTGATCCCTTTGCGAACGGCTTCCAAGTCGTGGATCAAACCCGCCCTGCGTAGGATCGGGTAAATACGTTGGGCGGCTCGAAGACCGAGTCGCCCTTGTCTTTGAGGTATTCTCCACAACAGGTTTTATGATGCGGATCGCGATTGTTGGCGCAGGTATCATCGGTCTTGCGGCGGCTCATGGGCTTCTCGACAAAGGGCATCAAGTCACTCTTGTCGATCCCGGCAATGATCAGCAGCGTCCAACCGACGGCAATGCGGGCTGGATCGCGCATATGGACGTGATGCCGCTGGCGTCACCCAAGGCCTGGAGAAACCTGCCTCGCTGGATGATGGATCCGCTCGGGCCGCTCACCATCAGACCAGCTTACCTTCCCGCTCTAGCCCCGTGGCTGTTGCGTTTCGTCTTAGCCTCATCCCCTGCCCGTATCAAATCCAGCATCGCCGCGATTCGCGCGATTAACGCAGAAGCCTTGCCGTCGTGGAAAGCACTTCTCTCTTCTTTAAGCTTGGAACGCCATCTTCGTGAGAAGGGGATTCTCTCGGTCTGGAGAAGTCGCAACCACTTCCTGCGAGCCGAAGACATTATTGCCCTTCAGAAGAGTTTCGGTATCCCGCTGGAGGTCCTTAAGCCAGAGGACCTGAAGGACATTGAGCCAGCGCTACACAGCGTCGAAGCGGCAGTCCTTTATCAGGATGGCTGCCACGTCTCCGACCCCGCGCTACTTGCCGCCGATCTGTTGCGGCTCGCATTGGAGCGTGGGGCCGAACTTGTCTCTGCAAGAGCATTATCCGTCGAACCTGCAAGCGATGCCATTCACATCCGCACGGACGGATCGGCGAAGCCTGTGATGGCAGATCGTGTTCTGATCTCCTCCGGTGTCTGGTCGCGGGCACTGGCCAAGCAACTGGGCGATGCTATTCCACTCGATACGGAGCGGGGCTACAATGCCACTTATACGAAGGGCACGTTCGGCCTCAACCGTCCGGTGATGTTCGAGGGCGAAGGTTTCGTCACTTCGACGCTCGATACCAGCGATCGCGTCGGTGGTTCCGTGGAATTCGCCGGAACGCAGGCTACGCCCAATCACGAGCGCACCTCGGCCATGGTCACACGCCTCAAACGCTTCCTGCCCCATCTTGATGGGAATCAGCCTGCTGAGCGCTGGATGGGTTTTCGTCCTTCGATTCCGGATTCCCTGCCCGTCATTGGTCAGGCCAGGCGCGACAAGCGCATTGTCTATGCGTTCGGCCATGGCCATTACGGCTTGACGCAAGCCGCTATCACATCGCGTCTCGTCACAGAGCTGGTGGACGGCAAACCAAGTTCTCTCGATCTGACCCCGTTCTCGGCTCAACGTTTTTGATAGTATGCGTCAACGCTGTTGATGTAACGCACAAGTCGAATTGAAGTAGACGCTCAAGAAAGTTCGCCACGCCCACACATGTGCGCTGCTCCGTCATGCACGTGACCCAAAACTTGAGTTCGTGACGCCTGTATACACAGGCACCTGATCAACTGCTACGCAATGCCGCTCGCGCCTTGAGCAAATTGGCACATAGTTTCATGTTGCAAATTGTATCCAATATGCGATTGTGTGCGCACTGATCCCAGGCGAGGACTGCCGGGCTCGGACACCAACAACCAGGGGACCGAATGATGAAACTGAGGACCACTGCGGCCGCACTTGTTCTGGGCATGCTCGCCGCCATACCTGCCAAAGCCGACAAGCTCGATGACATCATTGCTTCCGGCACGCTGCGTTGCGCCGTAACACTTGATTTCCCGCCCATGGGCTCGCGCGACGAGAAGAACCAGCCGATCGGTTTCGACGTGGACACCTGCAACGACCTCGCCAAGGCGCTCGGCGTGAAGGCCGAGATCGTGGAGACCCCGTTCCCGGATCGTATCCCGGCGCTCGTCTCGGATCGTGCGGATGTGGGCGTCGCCTCAACCTCAGACACGCTAGAGCGTGCCAAGACGATCGGTTTCTCGATTCCCTATTTCGCGTTCAAGATGGTCGTCCTCACGAAGGAGGGAACGGGCATCGACACCTACGAGAGCCTGAAGGGCAAGAAGACCGGCTCGACCTCAGGAACCTTCGAGGCCATCGCGCTGGAAAAGGACGTCAAGAAGTGGGGCGGAGGCTCGTTCCGTCCGTACCAGACCCAGGCTGACGTATTCCTCGCGCTCTCGCAGGGCCAGATCGACGCGACTGTCGTCACCAACACCGTTGCCCAGGCAACTGTGAAGTCGGGTAAATACAAGGGCTTCGTGGTGAAGGGCGATGCGCCTTACGTGACCGATTACGTGTCGCTGATCGGACTGCGTCAGGAGCAGGGTCTGCTCAACTACCTCAACCTCTTCGTGAACCAGCAGGTTCGCACGGGTCGCTACCAGGAGCTGTACGACAAGTGGGTGGGCGGCGGCGAAGCCCCCGACCTGACCGTCAAGGGCGTCTATCGCTGATGAGCTGTTGAGCAGGCGGAGGCCGAGCTGCGCCTCCGCCCCTTTGACGCCATGCCGTTGTTCGGACCGCACCCATCATGTTGAACTATACATTTCACTGGCGCCCGGCCTTCAACGCGCTCCCGGACATGCTGTGGGGCGCGCTGGTGTCTCTCCAGATTGCCGTGCTGTCGATGGTGATCGGCGTGGTCATCGCTGTGTTCCTGGCGCTCGGCCGCCAGTCGGACAACAAAGTCTTCTATGGCTTCTCGACCGGGTGGGTCGAGCTGGCCCGCAACACGCCCGCCCTGTTCCAGATCTACATGACCTATTTCGGACTGGGCTCCTTCGGGATCCATCTCGATTCCTACGTGGCGCTCCTCGCCGGCATCGCCTTCAACAACGCAGGTTATCTGGCGGAAACTTTCCGCGGCGGCCTTCGTGCCATTCCGTTCACGCAGACGCGCGCCGCCCGCTCGCTCGGCATGACCGCACCTCAGGCCTTCCGCCTCATCGTGCTGCCGCAGATGTTTCGTATCGTGTTCTATCCCATGACGAACCAGATGGTCTGGGCGCTGCTGATGACGTCGCTCGGCGTGACGGTCGGCCTCAACACCGATCTTACCGGCGTCACGCAGGATCTGAACGTGCGCACGTTCCGCACCTTCGAATTCTTCGCGATAGCCGGCGTGATCTATTACCTGATGGCCAAGCTCATCACTCTCTCGTCGCGCCTCTTCGCCTGGCGCCTGTTCCGGTACTAAGGAGACGGCGATGTTTGAGACAAGTCTCACTTGGAACGACGTTCTCTTCCTCCTGCATGGCGCCGGTGTCACTCTGTCGATCACCTTCTGGGCGGTGCTCGGCGGCACCATTCTGGGGATGCTCTTCGGCCTTGTCCGCGCCACCTCGCCGTGGTGGGTCAACGCGCCGGTCGGGTTCGTGCTGGATATTCTCCGCTCCGTGCCACTCCTGATCCAGTTCGTGCTCGCAAACTCGTTCAAGTCCATCCTGAAGCTCAACCTGACGGCCTTCACGGTGGGCTGCGTGGTGCTGGCGCTCTACACGGCCGCCTACTGCGCCGAGATCGTGCGCGGCGGCATCCTGGCCGTGCCGCCGACCACGCGCCGGGCGGCCCGGTCGCTCGGCATGACCTACACTCAGGACCTGACCAACATCGTCTTCCCGATTGCGCTGCGTGTCGCACTCCCCAGCTGGATCGGCCTCACGCTCGGCGTCATGAAGGATACGGCACTCGTTCTCTGGATCGGCATCGTCGAGCTTCTACGTTCATCGCAGGTCATCGTGACCCGCATCCAGGAACCGCTCTTCGTTCTCTCGATTGCAGGCCTGATCTACTTCCTCATGAGCTTCCCGATCGCCCGGCTCGGGGCACGGCTCGAAAAGCGGTGGCGCGAAAATGATTGAGTTGAAAGATGTTCGGAAATCCTTCGGCACCCTCGAGGTGCTGAAGGGAGTGAGCCTCACGGTTCAGAAGGGCGAGGTGCTCTCGGTCATCGGTGGGTCGGGTTCGGGCAAGTCCACGATGCTCATGTGCATCAACGGGCTCGAGCCCATCCAGGGCGGACAAATCCTGGTCGACGGCATTGATGTCCATGCCCGCAGTACGGACCTCAACAAGCTCCGGCAGAGAATCGGCATCGTGTTCCAGCAGTGGAATGCATTTCCGCATCTCACCGTGCTCGAAAACGTCATGCTCGCGCCCCGCAAGGTGCTGGGCAAGAGCAAGAGGGAAGCCGAAGAGATCGCCGTCAAGCAGCTTACCCATGTGGGCCTCGGTGAGAAGCTGAAGGTCTATCCCTCCAAGCTCTCCGGTGGCCAGCAGCAGCGCATGGCCATCGCACGAGCGCTCGCCATGTCGCCCGACTACATGCTGTTTGATGAGGTGACCTCCGCGCTCGACCCCCAACTCGTCGGGGAGGTGCTGGATACCCTGAAGATGCTCTCGGAAGAGGGTATGACCATGATCCTGGTCACGCACGAGATCCGCTTTGCCCGTGACGTGTCGGACCGGGTTGCGTTCTTCCATAAGGGTTTGATCCACGAGATCGGCAAGCCGGAGCAGGTGATCGGAAACCCGCAAAAGCCTGAAACCATTGACTTCCTCAAGTCGGTCCTCTGACGGCTTGAACAAGCCCACGCCTCATGAACTCGTTTCCAAGTCATCCCGATCCCGGAGAGCACAATGCGCACGTCAAAGGTCGTTCATGTCGTCAGCTGTCATGCTGAAGGGGAGGTGGGCGATGTGATTGTTGGTGGTGTCGCGCCACCTCCGGGGGATACCATATGGGAGCAGTCCCGGTTCATCGCTAAGGACGAGACGCTGCGCAATTTTGTTCTGAATGAGCCCCGTGGAGGCGTCTTCCGGCATGTGAATCTTCTTGTGCCTCCAAAGGATCCACGGGCTCAGATGGGCTGGATCATCATGGAGCCGGCGGATACGCCGCCGATGTCGGGCTCCAACTCGATGTGCGTCTCTACTGTGCTCCTCGACACTGGCATCATTCCCATGCAAGAGCCGATCACCCACATGGTTCTCGAGCCGCCGGGCGGCCTCATTGAGGTTGAGGCCGAATGCAGGAACGGAAAGGCCGAACGGATCCGAGTCCGAAACGTCCCGTCTTTCGCGGATAAGCTCGATGCGAAGCTGGAGGTCGACGGAATTGGCACCATCACTGTTGATACCGCTTATGGCGGCGACAGCTTCGTTTTAGTGGATGCGGCTACACTCGGCCTCAGCCTGGCGCCCGATCAGGCACGCGATATAGCTCAAATAGGCATAAAGATCACCAAAGCCGCCAATGAGCAGCTCGGCTTCAAGCATCCTGCCAATGACTGGGGGCACATCTCGTTCTGCCAAATCACGGATCCCGTCATGATGAAAGACGGTGTCCTGACCGGCAAGAACGCCGTCGCGATCCGCCCCGGCAAGATCGACCGTTCTCCGTGTGGAACCGGATGCTCGGCCCGCATGGCAGTTCTACATGCAAAGGGCCAGATGAAGATCGGCGACAGGTTCGTCGGCACCTCCCTCATTGATACAGAGTTCCATTGCAGCATTGATCGCGAAGTCGACATCAACGGAAAGCCCGGTATCAGCCCGATCATCTCCGGCCGGGCGTGGGTGATCGGCACGCAGCAGCTCATGGTCGATCCTGCCGATCCATTCCCCACCGGGTACCGCCTGTCGGATACCTGGCCGCAGATGTAAGGCCGAAGAGAACGCATCGTCCGAGAGAAGCCGATTGAATGGACAAGGAATAAGCATGAGCGAAGAAGTCTCCCTATCGCTGGATGAGGTCCGGCGCATCAGCATCGATGTTCTGAAGGCTGGTGGCCTGTCGCAGGAGCATGCTGAAGCTATTGCTGGCGTAATCTATGCAGGGCAGCGGGACGAATGCCATTCCCACGGCATGTATCGGCTGCTTGGCTGCGTGCGCTCCGTGAAGGAGGGCAAGGTCAATCCAAATGCGGTGCCGGATGTGGTGGATCACGCGGCGGCCATCGTGCGCGTGAACGCACATTACGGATTTTCGCCCTTATCCTTCGAGCGCGGCAAGCCACTCCTGGTGGAGAAGGCCCTCACCCTGGGCCTCGCAGCCATGGCCATCAACAACTGCTATCACTTCTCGGCCCTCTGGCCGGAGGTGGAAGCCATCTCCGCCGACGGGCTCGTGGCGCTGGCCATGACGCCGAGCCACAGCTGGGTCGCGCCTGCCGGCGGCAAGAAGCCCGTGTTCGGCACGAACCCGATTGCTTTCGCCTGGCCCCGCCCTGACGGTCCTCCCTTCGTGTTCGATTTCGCCACTAGCGCCATCGCACGTGGCGAGATCGAGTTGCACCGGCGCGCAGGAAAACCCATTCCGACCGGCTGGGCCATTGACAGCGGCGGCAACCCGACGAATGATGCGACCGCCGCTCTCGCCGGCGCCATGCTCACGTTCGGCGGCTACAAGGGCTCAGCCTTGTCTGCAATGATCGAGCTCATGGCGGGACCGCTCATCGGCGACATGACGAGCGCGGAATCCATGGCCTTTGACGAGGGCGTGGGCGCCGCCCCCTGTCACGGCGAGCTGATCCTCGCCTTCGACCCCAAGGTGTTCCTGGGCGCGGACGCAGGCCAGCACATTGCCCGTGCCGAAGAGATGTTCGACGCCATTGTGGGCCAAGGTGCCCGCCTGCCATCGCAGCGCCGTTATGAGGCGCGGGAGCGCAGCAATGCGAACGGCGTTCACATCCCGAAGGCGCTTTACGATGAGCTGCAGGCGCTGCTGCCGCGTTGACGAAGGAAGCCGCCATGAGCGCAGCCGTCTTCTCTGGAACCACCTTCGTCGGTGGCGAAGCTCTCAGTGAGATCATCTCCAGCGACCTGGAGCTAAGCTTCTGGGGCGGCGTAGATCCTGCCACCAGTGAGGTGATCGACCGGCATCATCCCCTCAGCAGACAGGTTCTAACCGACAAGGTTCTTGTAATTCCTGGTGGGCGTGGATCCTGCTCGGGTACCGGCGTGATCCTGGAGCTGCTTCTCACCGACAAGAGCCCTGCGGCCATTGTAACCGAGCGGGAGGATGACATCCTGACCCTTGGTGTTGTGATTGCCGAAGAAGTGTTCGGGAGATCCATCCCGGTTATTATGCTCGATCCAAGGGACTTCCGTCAGGTTGCAGCTGCACGTTTCGCCCGGATCGCCGGCAATCGCGTCGCATGCGGCAACGACGCTGCAGCTTTGCGGGAACTCCGGCTACACCAGGATCAGACGGAGCATTCCGCACCGCGGATCGAACTGAGTGATGCGGACCAGGCTTTCCTCGACGGCGTGCATGGCAAGGCCTCTCAGGTTGCGATGAGGGTCATCGTGCGTATGGCCCGGCTGCAAGGCGCAGACCGCCTCATCGACGTGACGCAGGCGCATATCGACGGCTGTGTCTATACCGGGCACGGCGGCCTTAGGTTCGCTCAGCAGCTGCGGGATTGGGGCGGCAGGGTTGTTGTGCCGACGACGCTCAATTCCATATCCGTCGATTATCGGCGCTGGCGCGTGCAGGGTATCGACCCCGCTTTCGGAGAACCAGCAAGCCAGCTGGGCGACACCTATGTGGACATGGGCGCGCGGCCTACATTCACCTGCGCGCCTTATCTGCTTGATTCCGCACCAGCTCAAGGCGAGCAGATCGTATGGGCGGAATCAAATGCCGTCGTATATGCCAACAGCGTGCTCGGCGCCCGTACGATGAAATATCCCGACTTCCTCGATATATGCATCGCGCTTACGGGCCGCGCGCCGCGTGCCGGGTGCCACATCGAGAGCAACCGGAGAGCGGCTCTTCAAATCAATCTGCCGAAATTAAAGAACCTCGACGATGCGTTCTATCCGCTGCTTGGCTATCACATCGGCCTGCTCGCCGCGAACCGCATTCCCGTCGTTGTTGGCTTAGAACAGGCGACACCTTCCCAGGATGATCTGAAAGCTTTTGGCGCTGCCTTTGCGACCACATCGAGCGCCCCGATGTTCCATATCCTCGGCGTAACGCCCGAAGCGGCAGCTTTGGGCGACGCGACTGACGGACAAACCAGACCGGCATTCGACATTCACTTCGAAGATCTGATTCGGAGCTGGCGTGAACTCGATAGCGCCACGGATCGATCAGTCGATCTGGTGTCGCTCGGGAACCCGCATTTTTCGTTCAGCGAGTGCGAAAGGCTCGCCACACTCTGCCGCGGCCGTACGAAGCATAAGGACGTGGCAGTGGTCGTCACGTGCGCACGTGCTACGCACGACAGGGCGCGCGAGGCCGGCCTTGTGTCGGAGCTCGAACGTTTCGGCGTCGAGTTCGTCACCGATACCTGCTGGTGCATGATCATCGAGCCAGTGATCCCATCGAAGACGACAGTTATCATGACCAACTCCGGAAAATACGCCCATTATGGTCCGGGTCTTACAGGCCGCCGTTTCCACTTTGGTAGCCTCACCGCATGCGTTGAAGCCGCATGCACGGGCATCACAAGTGCCGAGCTTCCGCCGTGGTTACGGTCCTATTATTGATCCGGCTTGGGTGCTCTTGACATCTGCGGTCGTTGACCCAAGTCGGCGGGATGAAGCATGTGGATATGCGCAAGCTGCCAGCAGCCGCGCAAGAAGAGCGCCGCCGGCAGGTCGTCGGCCTGCGCGAGAGCGGGCTGACCTATGAGGC
>NZ_JAMXFI010000195.1:0-15192 GCF_025460875.1 Microvirga yunnanensis | reverse complement strand
ACGACGTGGTTCCCTCGCTGGCCGGCCCGAAGCGCCCGCAGGACCGCGTGACGCTCGACACCTCCAAGACCGAGTTCCTCGGCGCCATGGAGAAGGAGTTCCGCAAGGCCGGCGAGATCGGCAAGCGCGTGAAGGTGGAGGACGCCAACTACGATCTCGGCCATGGCGACGTGGTGATTGCGGCGATCACCTCCTGCACCAACACCTCGAACCCGAGCGTGATGATCGGCGCTGGCCTCCTCGCCCGCAACGCGGTCGCCAAGGGCCTGACCTCCAAGCCATGGGTGAAGACCTCGCTCGCGCCCGGATCGCAGATCGTCGAGGAATACTTCAGGAAAGCCGGCCTCCAGGGCGACCTCGATGCGCTGGGCTTCAACCTCGTCGGCTTCGGCTGCACCACCTGCATCGGCAATTCGGGCCCTCTGCCGGAGAACGTCTCGAAGGCGATCAACGACAACGACCTCGTGGCCGTGTCGGTGCTCTCGGGCAACCGTAACTTCGAAGGCCGCGTGAACCCGGACGTGCGCGCGAACTATCTCGCCTCGCCCCCGCTGGTGGTGGCCTACGCTCTCGCCGGCTCCATGCTGGTGGATCTCACCACGGATCCGCTCGGCACGGGTTCGGACGGCCAGCCGGTCTACCTCAAGGACATCTGGCCCTCCTCGGCCGAGGTGCAGGATTTCATCGACCGCACGATCACGAGCGAGCTGTTCAAGTCGCGCTACGCCGACGTGTTCTCGGGCGACGAGAACTGGAAGAAGGTCACCTTCGAGCCGGGCCTCACCTACGAGTGGCCTGCGGGATCCACCTACGTGCAGAACCCGCCCTATTTCGAGGGCATGACCAAGGATCCGAAGCCGGTCACGGACATCGTGAACGCGCGCATCCTCGGCCTCTTCCAGGACTCGATCACCACCGACCACATCTCGCCCGCGGGCAACATCCGGGCGGCCTCGCCGGCCGGTGAATACCTGCAGTCGCACCAGGTGCGCGTCGCCGACTTCAACCAGTACGGCACCCGTCGCGGCAACCACGAAGTCATGATGCGCGGCACCTTCGCCAACATCCGCATCAAGAACCAGATGGTGAAGGACGAGAGCGGCCACGTGGTCGAGGGCGGCTACACCATCCACCAGCCCTCGGGCGAGCGGATGTTCATCTACGACGCCGCCATGCGCTACAAGGACGAGGGCGTTCCGCTCGTCGTTCTGGCCGGCAAGGAATACGGCACCGGCTCGTCCCGCGACTGGGCGGCCAAGGGCACGGTCCTGCTCGGCGTGCGCGCGGTGATCGCCGAGAGCTTCGAGCGCATCCACCGCTCGAACCTGGTCGGCATGGGCGTGGCCCCGTTCGTGTTCGAGCAGGGCACGTCCTGGGAGACGCTCGGCCTGAAGGGCGACGAGACCATCACGATCAAGGGTCTCGCCGGCGAGCTGAAGCCGCGCCAGCGCATGGAGATGGAAGTCACCTCGGCCGACGGCTCGGTGCGCAAGGTGCCGGTGCATTGCCGCATCGATACGCTCGAGGAGGTCGAGTACTTCCGCAACGGCGGCATCCTGCACTACGTCCTGCGCCAGCTCGCGGCGTAAGATACGCGACGAAAAAGGCGCCCGCTCTTCGGATGAGGAGCGGGCGCCTTTTTCATTACTGACTGTCCCAGAGAGATCCGTCACGCCGTGCAGGGAAAGCGCATCGGTACAACCCGGGGGTGACGCCCTCATATACGCCCGGGCAGGCGCCGCAGAATGGCCGATCTGAAAGCCTCTAAGGTGGATGGTCGACGGATATCCTCTCGAGCGAGGCCTGACAGCTCCCCCGCAAGGATCACGTGCGATACGGAGCAACCTTCGACAGGATGGGAGAAGCGCCCCTTCCGCGCCGCTTCTTCCACGACAGCCTTGGCCTCTTCCAGATAGCTTCTTGGAAAGAAGCCTGTTCTGCCCATGGTGTCGTAATGCGAGAGAAAATCATCCCGAAGCAGGTGGAGTGCTTTCTGTTTCGTGAAATCCCCACTGGCCGCATGCTCTGACGCCGCTGCGAAGACCCGCCCGCTCGTGCGGGCAGAGCCGATGGCATCCGAGGCGTCGATCACCTCGTCAAAATGACTCGCAACGAAGGACTTTTTCGGAGTGTCGAAAGGCATGGATGCGAGTTCGCGGCTCGCATTGATGAGGATATCGGCGACGACCTGTCTGCGGTCGAGCTGATCAGGGGTGCATAAGGACGACGCTCTCCTCAAGGAGGCGCTGGAGAGAGGCGAAAGCAGGTTCGTGTATTGCGGCGTGCGACCGCCATGACATCGATCCCGAAAATGCCGGTAGTGCAGGACCAGGGGATCGACAGAAACCTCAGGTCCTTGTTGCAGGAACGCGAGATCCTCCGCGATGGCGTTCTTCAGCGTCCTGAAATGAGCAGCGGAAGGAATATGGTTTCGGTGAAGCGCGAGGAACCTGTCCAATCCGATGTCGGGGTAAAAGCGCCGGTGCCCCTCGCCGCCGGAGCCCCCGAAGACGATTGAGGTCGGAACCGGGCGCCTTCGCGGGAAATAGCTAGGCGCATAGACTCCGAGGCAGAGCGACTTCCATTTTTCGTAGGCTTCGACGAGTCCGAGCAGTGGGGGGCTGCGCCGGTCGTCGCTCCACGTCATGAAGCGCAGGTGAAATCTTTCCGCAATCTCGCGCGCGACCGCAAAATCGTTCGTTTGACCTTCGTTGCTCGTGAAATTGATCCGCCGGATCGAATCGACCCCGACCAGCCGGGCCGCCGCGAGCATCAGGGCCAGTACGGCCCGTGAATCCTGGCCTCCCGTCAGTTCACTGCTCATGGACAAATCCGATTGGAGCACCGTGGCCATGCGGCCGACCCACAATCTTAGATACTCGCGCAACGCCGCACCGTAGCGGGTCTCTCCTTGCGCCATCCGGGCGGCGGGCGTTAGCCGCACAGTCGGGTTGCTCTTGAGGGAGACCCGAGGGACGACAACTTCCATCGTCGCGGGAACCAGCCGGATTTCCTTCACGCTGGTGCGCAGGGACGTGAGTTGATTTCCGAACGCTCCCTTAATGAAGAAGCTGGCCAGATGGCTTTCGTCGATGGTGACCGGCAACCCTTTGGCTGCGGCGAAGCGTGCCGTTTCGATGAGCGAGTTGGAGAGAATCCAATGGCCGGCATGCTGGTAGAGAAAGAGCTTGTGATAGCCGCTGAAGTCGGTCCCTATGACGGTCTCGCGTTCCGTGCTGTTGGCGACGATGTAGGCGCCGTCCTGGCCCGCCTGAATCGTGGCGTTCCTGACAGCGCGGTACTGCGCGTATCCGCCGTCGGCGAGGATGAAATCCTCGTCCTGCCAGCAGGTCCCATGCAGATAATGCTGCGGCATCGGATCAAGGCTGGAGATCAGGAAATGATGGGGGACCACTTTTAGATCCTGCATGGGCTGTAGTTTGAAGCACCGTAAGCGACCGCGAACCAATGAGCCCGCCCCTGCGAGGGGGCGGGCTTTTCCTCGACACGTCCTTGTTCGGGCGAAGGGGAGATCGCCGGCTTCTCGGGATGAGGGCCCGGCGAACGTCTCCTTCGCTCAAATGAAGAAGAAGTCCTTGTAGGTGAGTGCGGTGCCCTCGCCCTTCTGGAGCTTCACGGTGCCGATCTCCAGCATGGCCTTCGAGCCGGAACCGTCCGCATCCCAGTACAGCTTATATTCGGTCGATTTGATCTTCTTGGCGATGAAGAAGTCGTCCCGGTCGAGAGCCTTGTCGCCGACGCGGAAGAAGCTGCTCTTCATCTTGAAGGCATGGTCG
Source organism: Microvirga yunnanensis (assembly GCF_025460875.1). Classification (NCBI taxonomy): domain Bacteria; kingdom Pseudomonadati; phylum Pseudomonadota; class Alphaproteobacteria; order Hyphomicrobiales; family Methylobacteriaceae; genus Microvirga; species Microvirga yunnanensis. Next base: position 11,395 of record NZ_JAMXFI010000195.1, on the reverse strand, counting down.
AGCGCCGCGCCTTTTCCTTTCAGGTAATTGGCGATCGTCCGGTTGGAGAAGGCCGCATCGTCGAGATAGATCGAATCGTATTTCGGCCCGAAATCGACGATCGTGTCCTTGTTCCTGGCGGCCACGCCCTTGCTGGTGAGCCGGGTATCGAACACAAAGGCGTCCCGGCTGCCTGAGCCCTTCGTGCCAGTGAGCTTGTCGAGCCCCGCGCCGCCCCCGATCGTGTCGTTGCCGGCCTCGCCCTTGAGCGTGTCGTTGCCCGCCCCGCCGAACAGACGGTCGTGGCCGGCATTGCCGAGCAGAACGTCGTTCAACGCACCGCCGTGGAACACGTCGTCGCGCGCCGTGCCGGCGGTGAATTCCGGATCGACGTTGCCGACCTCGATGGTGAAGGCTTGGCTCGCGACGCCGCCCCGGCCGTCCGATGCCTGCACGGCGATCGTGTGCGAGCGAGCCTGTTCCCAATCGAGCCGGAACCCGTCGGCCACCAGGATCCGGTTGCCGGAGAGCATGAAGCGGCCGCCGGCATCGTCGATCAGCGCATAGGACACCCGATCGCCGTTGGCGTCCGTGGCCGACAGGGTGCCGACCTCGCGACCGGCCGGGGCGTATTCGGCAGCCGAGCGTCCGGACAGCGTCACGCCGGTCGGCGCCTGGTTCGGCGGCGTCTCGTCCAGATCGGCGACGGCGATCTTGAAGCCTTGCAGGGCGCTGGTCCCGCCCGGCTTGCCGTCGGACGCGTTCAGGTAGACCATGAGGTATTTCTGGCCGGCCGGCAGAGCCTCGTAGTCGATCCCGGCCTTCAGTTTGAGAAGCTTGTTGCCGGTGCCCGTGTTGTCGATCTCGAACAGGCCGTTGGCGTTGCCGACGATGCCGTCGACGAAGCTCCAGGTCAGATTGTCGCCGTCCGAATCCTGCGCCGACAAGGTGCCGGCAAAGGCTGCGTTCTCGTTGATCGAAACATCCGTGCCGCCGTTGAGGCGAAGCGTCGACGGGGCATGGTTGCCGTTCACCACGGGATTGCTGACGATGGTGAAATCCTTCACCAGCGCGCCGCCGTGGCCGTCGGACACCCGCACCTTCACCGTGTAGGTGCCGGCGTCCAGCGTGCCCGAGGCGACCGACAGCCTGTTGCCGTTCGTGATCGTGAACCTGCCCTGGTTCGCGTCGGACAGATCGATCGCGAAGGTCAGGGTCTGGCCGGTATCCGGGTCGTGCCCCTTCAGCTCTCCGAGCACCGGGGCTATGGCGTCCGCGTCGACGCTCGCCGTGGTGCTGTCGTCCAGGAAGCTGAGACGGTCCGGATCATGGTTCTCGGTGCCGGCCGTGAGGGTCTCGGTGACGTCGTCGAACTGCACGAACTCGATATTCGTGAGCAAATCGGCGCCGTCGATCCCCGTGACCGTGAAGGTGCCGTCGCGGTTGTCGGTGATCGTGTAGGCGCTCCGCTGGCCAGAGAACACGGCCGTGTCGCTGCCGGCGCCGCCGTCGAGCACGTCGCCGCCGCCGGCGCCGCGCAGGATGTCGTCGCCCGATTCACCGAAGAGCCGGTCGTCGCCGGCCCTGCCGGTAAGAGTGTCCGCCTGGTTCGAGCCCTGCACCCCCTCGATGTTGGACAGCGTGTCGCCAAGCGCCCCGCCCGCGTTGTCGGCGCTGTTGGAGAGGTTGACGGTCACGCCATGGCCGGTGGTGTGGATATAGGTGGCGATATCCCAATCGGCGCCGCCGTCGAGGATGTCGCCGCCGGCACCGCCTTCGAGAATATCGTTGCCCGCCTCGCCATAGAGCAGGTCGCCGCCGCCCTTGCCGACGAGGGTATCGTTGCCGCCTGCCCCGTGCAGCTCGGCCCCGGTGCCGCCACCATGGTCGATGCTGATCAGCGTATCGGCCTGGTTGGTGCCCTGCACCACTTCGATGTTGGCTAGGGTGTCGCCCTGCGCGCCGCCGGCATTGTTATCCTTGTTCGACAGATCGACCGTCACGCCCTGGCCGGTGACGTTGATGTAAGTGGCGACGTCCCAATCGTCGCCGCCGTCCAGGGTGTCGCCGCCGGCGCCGCCTTCGAGAACGTCGTTGCCGGCTTCGCCGTACAACCGGTCGCCGCCGTTCTGGCCCTTGAGGCTATCACTCCCGCCGGCGCCGTGCAGTTCCGACCCATTGCCCGTCGAACCCGAGGCGGCAATGAGCGTGTCGCCTTGGTTGGTGCCTTGGACGCTTTCGATGTCGGTCAGCTTGTCGCCGGCGGCCGCGCCGCGGTTATTTCTATAGTTCGATAGATCGATGGTCACTCCGCCCTGCGCCTCGGGGGTGTCGATGTAGCGAGCCAAGTCCCAGCCCGCACCGCCGTCGAGTATGTCGGCGCCGCCATTGCCGTCCAGAACATCGTCGCCGGCACCGCCGAACAACGTGTCATTTCCGGCTCCGCCATGAAGGCCATCGCCGAATTTCGTACCCGCATATTGCTGTCCGATATCGCCGCCATGCCAGTCGATGGCATTTGTGCGTGAATCATATATCCGAGCGCGGATGATCCCGTTGCTGGTGGCACCGCTCATCTCGGTCCACTCAAGCATGAACCGCCCGTCCTTGAGAGTCTTTAGATTGATGTTACTCGGACGGTCCGCAGATATTTGTTGCATCTCCACTGCACCATCACGGTAGGTCCCGAGCTCGAAAGAAGCACCGATCTGAACTGCAAACGCAAAGTCGGAGCCGGATATGGATGTGACTGACGTGCTTCCTACCGTAGCACTGCCCCTGTAGAGCTCGATTGTTTGAAGAATGGCCCCCTGAGGCGAGTAAATTTTCGCTATCAATAGTTGATTTCGAGCGTCAGGATCGTAGTTTTGATGTAAAACGACGAAATTTCCGTTCTCGAGCGTGGATATACTACTTGTCAGCGACCTTGTGAAACCAGCTACTACAATAGGAACACGATTCAGTCCGGTTCCATTGAGTTCAGATAGGCCTAGGTATAGATGGCCATCGTCATATTGTAGGTTTGCAATGTGATCTTGGTTTGCCGCTATTTTCCCAAGCTGCTGAATATTTGAAGTAGAATCCAGTATTCCACTACTAGCGGTTCCACCATTGTATTTGAAATATGATACGCCCGAACGTTCATAAGTAATATAAAACGAACCGTCATCGAAGGTGTCGATGGCTGGTTTAAATCTGTACCCAGTAGTAGAAGTAGATGCTATCGGATTCGTATCAACACGCCCGCTAAAAACATCATACGTTTCCTGAACGAGTGTCGATCCTGATGGGGTAGACTTGGTCCAGACGACCATGAATCGTCCGTCGGCTGTGGCGGCGACGGAAGGACGATCCCCACCCGCTTCTCCGGGTTCACCGACGTAGAAATAAGAACCAACATCGCTCCCGTCGGCGTTAAGAACGCGGCCCATGATCCTGCTAGGGTTCGTGGAGGAAGCCGGTTGTAGCCATACCTGGACAATCCATCCGTCCCGCAGAACTATTGGGTTCGAGACAAACGCTTCAGGGATGTTCGTAATATTGGCGATATTGCGCGTTTCGCCCCACGAATCCGGAAAGGTCATCAACTCACTCCTCACATGAGAATGTATTTGTGTTACTGGTTGGTTGGCTCAGGCGCGGTGTGGCCGCACACTTTTCGAAACATAGTTGCGGAGACGCTTTTCACACCAGAACCTATCTCTATCCGATGTTTGGATTCTTTATAACGTTGCAGTACCCATATTCAAGATTCATAAAGGGCGCAAACCTTTCCTATCGTAATCCGGCCCCTTGCGTCCTTTTGCCTACCCGAGACAATCGGCCAATCGCCTATAAAGCCAAGGTTTCGTAGCCAGACGGGAGCCGCCGTTAAGGCCCCGTTAACCCTGCCGGGCGGACACTCGGTCCCGACCTTCCTCTCGCCGCCTTCGTGTCCATGAGCGACCTTCTCGTCAGTATCCGTCACGCCAAGCCCGATGACGCCCCGGCCCTCTCGCGGGTCTTCGATGCGGCCTGGCGGGAGGCCTATCTCGGGATCATTCCGGGCGTGACGCTCGACAAGATGTTCTCCCGGCGCAGCCCGCGCTGGTGGCGTTCCACCGTGTCGCGCGGGCGCCCGCTCGTGGTGCTCGACATCGGCGATGGCGCGGTGGGCTACGCGTCCTACGGCCGCTGCCGCGACCGGTCGCTGCCGGCGAACGGCGAGATCGACGAGCTCTATCTGCTGCCCGAATACCAGGGCATCGGCTTCGGCCGGCGCCTGTTCAACGCGGTGCGCAACGATCTCAAGGATCGGGGGTTGGACCGGGTCGTCGTCTGGGCGCTCGAGGACAACGAGCGCGCCTGCGCGTTCTACGAGAGCATGGGCGGACGCTCGGTTGCCCGCGTCGAGGAGCGCATCGGCCAAAAGCCGCTCGCCAAGGTCGCGTATCTCTTTCGCTGACGACGTCCGAAGCCGCCGTCCCGATACTCTGTTTCAGGATCTCAGGGCCAGTCCTGGTTCCGCGATAGGCGGCGCGTCCCGTCGCGCCTGAAAATGGGTTCCCCTTTTGAACCCAATGCTCTAGTGAGGCATCCAGGCTCCAGAAAGCGGTCGTCCGGCCTATCGGTTCAAGCCGCTCTCGAGACGATCTTCTGCCGCGTTGTTCCGGCGTGACGGCCTCCTCCCCCGGGAGAGAGCCTCGACCGGGACGATGCTTCAAGCCTTGTTCCGGAGAACAGCTCTATGCGCCTTGATGCGATCAAGATTGGAAAGAACCCGCCGGACGACGTGAACGTCGTGATCGAAGTGCCGCTCGGCGGCGAACCCATCAAGTACGAGATGGACAAGGAATCCGGCACGCTCTTCGTCGACCGCTTCCTCTACACGTCGATGCGGTATCCGGGGAATTACGGCTTCATCCCCCACACGCTCTCGGGCGACGGCGACCCCTGCGACGTGCTCGTCGCCAACACCCGCGCGATCGCGCCGGGCGCCGTCATGAACGTGCGGCCCGTGGGGGTTCTCGTGATGGAGGACGACGGCGGCCAGGACGAGAAGATCATCGCGGTTCCGTCGAGCAAGCTGACTCAGCGCTACGACCGGGTGGCCACCTACACGGACCTGCCGGAGATCACCATCAAGCAGATCGAGCACTTCTTCGAGCACTACAAGGATCTCGAGCCCGGCAAATGGGCCAAGATCATCCGCTGGGGCGATGCCGAAGAGGCCCGCCGCCTGATCATCGAGGGAATCGAGCGCGCAAAGGCGGACGCGAAGCGCTGATCCACGCAAGCGCCGGCCCTTTCGTCGGTCGTGAGGCATCGGGCCCGGCTCACAGGGTGAGCCGGGCTTTTTCGTCGCCAGCCCTCAGACGATGAAGAAATCCTTGTGGGAGATCGAGATCTTCCTCGTGATGGTGGCGAACTGAACCGCCTTCGCGGGACCCGACCCGTCCGGATCGTAGAAGAGCGCGCCGGCGCTCTTGAGGTACAGGACCCGGTCGTCCTTGTCCTTGAAGTGATCCCCGACGACAAAGGCCTTCTTCGACAGGGTGCCTTTGGAGATCTTGGAGAAGGCGTGCCGCGACAGGTGAATGACGTCGTCCTTCGGCACGAAATCCTGGATGTAGTCGAGGTTCGACTTCACGTTCGGCTTCTTGTCGAACAGGAAGACGTCGTTCCCGTCTCCGCCGACGAGGGTGTCGTTGCCCGCGCCGCCGATGAGCGTGTCGGCGCCGATTTCGCCGAAGAGCGTATCGTTGCCCGCCAGGCCCGAGAGCCGATCGTTGCCCGATTCTCCCGTCAGCTGGTCCGCTGCCGCCGTACCTGACCTGGTGATCGGCATCGTCTCGGTCGTGTTGTTCCTGACGGAAATCGTCAGGCTCCTGGTGAACTCGCCGCCCCAGGCATCGGAAGCCTTGACGGTGACGACGTGCTGCGTCGCGGTCTCGTAGTCGAGGGCATTTCTGACGACGAGCTTGCCGTCGCTGATGCCGAACAGGCCTCCTGCATCCGCCAACAGGGTGAAGGTCAGGCTGTCACCGTCTGGATCCGAGCCGAACAAAGTCGCCACCGTTGCGCCAATGACAGCGCTTTCGGAGACGCTGGCACTGGAAGGCGAGATGCTCGTCGGGCTGCCATTGACGAGCGCAACCGTCTGGTCACCGAACTTGGCGAACCGGATGTCCTTGAGGAGGTCGGCACCGTCCTGTCCGGTCGTGTCGGTGATTATGACCCCTTCGGGGCCGGTTACGATGCTGTAACTGGCCCTTGCGCCGGAGAATTGCGCCGTATCCGTGCCGCTGCCGCCGTCGAGCGTGTCGTTGCCTGCGCCGCCCTCGAGCGTGTCGTTGCCGGCTTCGCCCAGGAGCGTGTCGTTGCCCTCCCTGCCCGCGAGCGTATCGTTGCCGCTTTTGCCGTCGAGCCGGTTGGCATGCTGGTCGCCCGTGAGCTGATCGCCGCCCGAGGCGCCTTCCAGGTTTCGGATGTTGATCAGCTTGTCGTTGCCGTATCCAGTATTCTGCGGATCCACTTTCGAGAGGTCTGCAGTCACCGCGGTCGACCCCGTGAACCGGAGGGTGTTGTTGCCGTCACCGCCGTCCAGGGTATCGTCGCCGGTCCCTCCGTCCAGCGTATCGTCGCCATTGCCCCCGATGATGCTGTTGGCGAGAAAATTGCCCGTGATCGTGTCGGCGAAAGCGCTTCCAATGACATTCTCGATGCTGCTGAGCACGTCGGAAGTCCCGTTGCCGTAGGACGAACCGGACGTCAGATTGATGGTGAAGCCGCTCTGCGGAGTCGTGGTCGACGTCGCGTTCGAATAATCGACCGTGTCTGTGCCGCTGGCGCCATTGATGGTGTTGTATCCGTCCCCGACGATAAAGCTGTCGTTACCGTCGCCACCGTCGACGACATTGCTTCCTTTTCCGCCGGAAATCGTCTCGTTTCCGGCCCCGCCATAGGCAACGTCGTTGTCGTCTCCCAGCTTGACGATCCCACCCACCGTTCCGGACCGGCCGTCATAGAGGTCATCGCCGGCTCCCAGGTCAAGGGCGATCCCATTCGTGGCGGTGGTCCTGAGGGTGCCGGTGTTGACGATCCGGTCGCCTCCGTGGCCGCCGACAACGGCAAGCCCCGTTGTCTCGATCATGCCGGAATTGATCAGCTCCAGCTTGGCCGCAGTCGATGTCGAAGCGATCTCGATGCCGATGGCGCCCTTGATGACCTGGAGGTTGGTGACCGAGCCCGGTCCGGCGCCGGAAAACCGGATGCCGACATCGGTCGTGAAATCGCTTGTCGGGGTGGCGATCTGGCCGATCACCCCGTCGTTGATCACCGTGCTGCCGAGCCCCTGGAGGTTCAGGCCGTAAATGTCTCCGCGGATGGAGCCGTTGCTCCCGATGGTGACGCGCTGCTTGCTCGCGGCCTGGAAGATGGTTCCGGTGACGGCCTCGAGCGTCATGTCGATGATCGTGCTCCCGGTGATCGTATCCGTCAGCTGGATCAGCGCGTCGGTGCCAGGTGTCGGCAGATCGTCGATCGAGTCGTAAATGTGATTGGTCATGAATGTGCCCCGGCGGTCTGAAATGGCGGCCTGGAGCATATGTTTATGTTATTACGTATAAAAAAGGAAGGCCGGTGTCCCGTGGCCTTCCGCTGACCGCCTGCCCGGCCCTCCTCATTTCACTCGGCCGGAGCCGGGGCGACCGCGCCGGCATCCCGGTACTCGGCCCAGGCTTGGCGCAGGATCTGCACCGCCGAGGACAGGAACAGGCCGGCCATGAGGCCGGCCACGATCAGATCGGGCCAGGCGCTCGCGGTGCCCCAGACCGCGAGGGCGGCCGCCATGACCACCCCATTGCCGATGGCATCGTTGCGCGAGCACAGCCAGACCGAGCGCACATTGGCGTCCCCGTCCTTGTAGCGCATCAGCAGGAGCACGCTGGCGAGGTTCGCGGCGAGCGCCAGAATCCCGATCCCGCCCATGATCTCGGCCCGGGGAAGGCCAAGAATCAGCACATGGTAGATCGTGGAGCCCAACACCCAGGCGCCCATGAGCGACAGGCTCATCCCCTTGAACAGGGCCGCGGTGGCGCGAACCCGCAGGGACGCGCCGATGACCGCGAGACTCAGGCCATAGGTGACCGTGTCGCCGAGGAAGTCGAGGGCGTCGGCCTGCAGGGCCTGGGAACGGGCGAGGTGGCCGGCCACGATCTCCGTGACGAACAATGCGGCGTTGATCGCGATCACGGTCCAGAGGATCCGCTTGTAGCGGGGGTCGACCCCGTCGAAGACCGGCACGCCGCCATGGCAGCCGCAGGCGGCCTCCGCATGTTCGTGCGCCCGCGCCGGATGAGCGGCGGACTCTTGCTCATGGTGCTCATGAGAGGAGCAGCAGGCTCCGTGATGGTCGTGACGATCGCTCATCCGAATCTCCTTTTCGTCTGATCGGGAGAGCCGTACAATCTCTAGCGACTAGAGGTTCAAGGGGAAAAATGACGGATCTGTCGATCGGGGAACTGGCGCGCCGGGTCGCGGTAAAAGTACCGACCATCCGCTATTACGAGCAGATCGGCCTTCTCCCGGCCCCGCCACGCACGGAGGGACGGCAGCGCCGCTACGGGTCCGATCACGTGGCGCGGCTCGGCTTCATCCGGCATGCGCGGGAGCTCGGCTTCGAGGTCGAGGCCATCCGCGAGCTCCTGAGCCTGAGCGCCAGGCCGGAGCAGCCCTGCGAGCCGGCGGACCGGATCGTCATCCGGCATCTGGAGGGCGTCGAGCGCCGCATCGCCCAGCTCGAGCTGCTCCGGTCCGAGCTGCGGCACATGCTGGACGATTGCCAGCACGGTCAGGTGGGCGAGTGCCGGATCATCCAGGTACTGGCCGATCACGACCTGTGCCGGAACGATCACGGCAGGACGGGGTAAGGGCGGGGTAAGGGCGGGCGCCGTCCTACAGCGCCTCGCCCCGCAGCAGCCTGGGCTGCCGTTCGCTGACGCCGGCCGCCTCGCGGATGAAGAAGCGCTTCAGGCCCGGCATCCGGTCGACGAGGCCCAGCCCCAGGTCGCGGATCAGGCGCACGGGCAGGGCGTCGTTGGAGAACAGCCGGTTGAGGCCGTCGGTCATCATGCCCATGGCGGTGATGTCGGCGCGGCGCGCCCGCTCGTACCGGTCGAGCACGTCGGCCGCCCCCGGATCCATGCCGAGGCGCATGGCGTCGGTGACGATCTCGGCCAGTGCGGCCGCGTCGTGCAGGCCGAGATTGAGCCCCTGGCCGGCGATGGGATGGATCACATGGGCGGCGTCCCCTAAGAGCGCGAGGCGCTCGGCCACGAAGGACCGGGCCACGCCGAAGGACAGGGGAAAGGCCTGGGGCCGGGTCTCGAAGGCGAGCTTGCCGAGCTGGAGGCCGAAGCGGCGTTCGAGCTCGATGAGCAGGTCTTCCGGGTGCGACTCGAGCAAGGCGGGCACGTTTTGCGCACGCTCGGTCCAGACGATCGAGGAGCGGTGCCGGAACGAACCATCGGCCTGCGGCTCCGGTTTGAGCGGCAGGATCGCGAAGGGCCCGGAGGGCAGGAAGTGCTCGACCGCCCTGCCCTCGTGGTCACGCTCATGGACGATCGTCGCGACGATGCCGGACTGGCGGTAGGGCCAGGAGATCCAGCCGATGCCCGCCTGCTCGCGCAGGCGCGAGCGTGCCCCGTCGGCCGCGACGAGGAGCGAGGCCGCCAGGCTGCCCCCCTCCGCCAGCGCGACATCCGTGCGTGCGCCCTGAACGGCAAAGCCCCTCACGCCCTCGGCGCGCAGGTCGACGCCGCTGTCGCGGCAGGCCTCCAGCAGGGTGGCGGTCAGATCGCCCGCCGTGACCATGTGGGCGAAGGGCTCATGGCCGTCGACCTCGCCCGCGAAGGTCAGGAAGGTCGGGCGCACCGGGTCCTGCAGGCGGCTGTCGGTGATCACCATGTCGAGAATGGGCTGCGCCCTGTCGGCGATCCCGGCCCAGATTCCGAGCGCCTCCAGCATCCGGCGCGCCGCCGCCGCGATGGCGTAGGAGCGCTTGTCGCCATGGGGATCGCGCCGGAGGGCCGGATCGCACATGACCACGTCGATTCCCTCGGCGAGCGCCCGCTTCAGCGCCAGGGCCAGGGACAGCCCGGCGAGTCCTCCGCCCGCGATGACGATGCGCGGTCGCTCCATCCCGGTTGCTGCGCTCATCGGTCTTTCTCCATGCCTTCGACGTTATAGGTGGGTGTCAGCGATCCATCGACCAGCGTCAAGCTTGACCTTCCTGCGCCTCTCACCGATGGATGGCTGTTGCCGATCGAAGGACCTTGAACCCCATGTCCCGTGCCGTTTCCGATCTCCTGTCCATTCTCGACCTCGAACCCCTCGAGGTGAACCTGTTCCGCGGGCAGAGCCCGAAGAGCGGATGGCAGCGCGTGTTCGGCGGGCAGGTGATCGGCCAGGCGCTGGTGGCCGCGACCCGCACGGTCGACGGGCGTCCGCCCCATTCGCTTCACTGCTACTTCATGCTGCCGGGCGATCCCAGGATCCCGATCATCTACGAGGTGGAGCGCATCCGCGACGGCAAGAGCTTCAGCACCCGGCGCGTGCTCGCGATCCAGCACGGGCAGGCGATCTTCGCCATGTCGGCCTCGTTCCACCGCGAGGAGGAGGGCTTCGAGCACCAGGCCGAGATGCCGAAGGTGCCCGGACCCGACGAGCTCCCGAGCGAGGAGGACGTGAAGGGCCGGCTTCTCCTGCAGATGCCCGAACCCATGCGCACCTATTACGAGCGCGAGCGGCCGCTCGAGATCCGTCCCGTGGAGATCAAGCGCTACACCTCCCGCGAGCCGGGAGAGCCGCGGTTCCATGTCTGGATCAAGACCACCGGCCGGCTGCCGGACGATCCGGCGATCCACCAATGCGTCCTCGCCTATGCGTCGGACATGACGCTCCTCGACACGTCGCTCTTTCCGCACGGCCGGTCCGTGTTCGACCCGGCGATCCAGCCGGCGAGCCTCGACCACGCCATGTGGTTCCACCGGCCGTTCCGGGCCGACGAATGGCTGCTCTACGCGCAGGACACCCCCAGCGCCGGCGGGGCGCGCGGCTTCTCGCGCGGACTCATTTTTAAGCAGGACGGCACCCTGGTCGCGTCCGTTGCCCAGGAAGGGCTCATCCGCGAACGTCGGACCTGACCAGTTCTGCCTAAAATTTGATCAATAAGATCGTTTTATAGCCCAGCTGAGCCTGCCTAGGAAAGAGGCAGCGCCCGTGCGCCTCTGGCGACAAAGCATGGCATGTTTCTTGCGTAGATGCCCCCGACACCCGTCCGACAGGCCGGGTTCGATTGGAAACCGCTGCCTGGTTGGTCGGGCAGACGTCTCAAAAAGGGGGCCAGACCCATGAAAATCGTGATGGCGGTCATCAA
>NZ_JAMXFI010000194.1:0-15268 GCF_025460875.1 Microvirga yunnanensis | reverse complement strand
GACGGCGGCGTTCGTCACAGGCCCCACTCCATCGGCTCGGTGGTTCCGGAGCGTGCACCAATCAGCCGCTCCATCTGCCCAGATCACAGGTGTCAGGAGAATGCCAGGTCCAATGGCAGATGACCCAGTAGTAGCCCGGACCATGGATCATCTCGACCGTGCCGTTGCTGACCGCGTCAAAAGCCTGAAATGTGCCGACGATTTCGCCCGCCGCGAAGGGCTGGATCTGGAACTTGCCGTCTGTTGCCTCGGATACATACCGGGCGAGGCTTTCGCTGGCTCCGTAGAGGGTGTCGAGGGATTTGGGGAAGGTGGATGACAGGCGCCAGCGGACCTCCGGCATTGCCTGGGCAATGGCGGGCTTGGCTATTGCTCCGGCTGCAAGGCCAGTTGCGGCGGCAGAAAGAAACTGACGGCGTTTCATGATTTTCCTCCCGATGTCACCATTTCAAGGTGGCTTGATGAGGAAATCACCCACCCGGGGCGGGGACAATGGGATCGGAAGTCAAGCTCATGGGCTTGCGCCCGCTAAAAAGGGTTATTGGGCCAACGTTGAACTTGCTCGCTTGTTGAATGTCAGGATTGGGCACGCCTGAGACCAAAGCTCGAAGGCAGCAATCCTCATCGAACCGGACATCCCGAAAAAGCAGAGAATCTCAGTACCTGACCCAGAAGAGACCTTGAGGATAAATCTGCCACTCCGGAGCTGGAGCTTTACCTATGGCCTCGACAGACGTCGTGTGATCCCTGATCGTGAGCTGTGTGAGGTCGGATCTCCTGAACCTCCCGCGAATGCAAAAAGAAAGCGCCCGTCATCGCAGAGGCGCTTCAAGATCCGGCCCGTAGGGGCAAAAATCGCGGTACCGGTAACGCAGCAATAGTCCGATACATCCGCTCGGTCATGTCGGGATATTCCGACGTATGAATACGGAACGTGCCATCGATTAGGCCGTTCCCCCGTCGAGCGATGCAAAGCTATACGCCGGGGGCATGAAAGACAGCGCAATATAGCTAAGTTTGGACTGCCATAATCAACCGTGAAGACAGGAGGTCCGCGGCTTGAGCAGCATGCAGTTTCTGACCGGTGGCGGCACCATGGGAGACCGCATCCAGGCGTTTGACTGGTCAGCCTCGCCGCTTGGAACTCCTGAGACTTGGCCCCCTTCACTCCGCGTTACGCTCAGCAACATGCTACGATCCAAGATGCCCACCTATCTGCTGTGGGGACAGCAGTTGATCACCTTCTACAATGACGCCTGTCTTCCGCTCCGTGGGATCAGGCCAGAGGCACTTGGGCAGCCCCTGCCACAGGTCTGGACCGAGATTTGGGATGTGGCCGCGCCGCTCGTCGTGCAGGCACGAAACGGCGAAGCAACTTACATTCAGGACGTGCCGGTCTGGATTGTGCAACGAAAGGGTTATCCCGAGGAGACCTGGTGGAATGCCTCGTTCAGCCCTGTCATGGCCGAGACCGGCGACGTGGAGGGCGTCCTCATCGTCATCCATGAGACCACCGAGCGCGTGTTTGGTGAGCAGCGGCTCCGGTTCCTGGTCGAGCTGAGCACTCGATTGCGCGGAATCCCTGACGCCCGTGGAGTCATGGCCACGGCAGCCGAGTTGCTCGGCCGGCACTTGAGGGCTAGTCGGGTCGGATATGCCGAGCTGAGCGAGATCGGCAGTTCCTTTACGGTCGAGCGCGACTGGGCTGAAGGAGCAACTCCCACCTTTGTCGGTCAGTACCGCATGAGCGATGTCGGTCTGTTCATTGAGAACGAGCTGCGTGCGGGACACACGGTCCGCGTCGACGATGCCTCGACGGATGCCCGCACGGCGGACGAGCAGGTTGCCGCCGCGTTTCTCCGTGCCAACAAGCGGGCCACGATCATCGCACCGCTCATTCGAGACGGCCGCCTGGTTGCGGCACTCTTCGTCCACCAAGCTGAGCCCCGTCATTGGCGTGATGATGAAGCGACGCTGGTGCAGGAAGTAGCCGAACGCACCTGGACTTCGGTCCTCCGCGCCCGGGCTGAAACGGATCTGCGGGAGAGCGAGGCGCGTTTCCGCCAGTTCGCCGAGCACTCGACCGACATGCTCTGGATAATGAATGCCGAGACATTGCAGATGGAATATGTTAGCCCTGTTTTCGAGCGCGTCTGGGGCTGGGCACCGGAGATGTTCCGGCACCGTGACCAATGGGCCGAAACCCTCCATCCGGAGGACCGGGAGCGCGCGCTCCTGACGAACGAGCGGGTTCTACGCGGCGACACCGTCGTCCAGGAGTACCGCATTGTTCGACCAGATGGGAGCATGCGTCACATCCACGCCACCAGTTTCCCGATCATTGACGAGAATCAGAAGGTTCGGCGGATCGCCGGTATTGCCAAGGACATAACCCAACACGATGGCTCGACAGTCTACGTGGTGGATAGCGATGAAGCCTCTCGACGAGACCTATGCCTCCTGCTCGAAGGGGCCGGCTACGCGGTGAAGCTGTTCACCTCGGCGCAATCCTTCCTGGAGGTGGCGCCAGTGCTGGTGCCCGGCAGTGTAGTGCTCGATATCCGCGATTCGGAAGCGGGCGATCTGACGGTCCCAAGAGAGCTGAAGGCCCGACGTGCGGGCCTGCCGGTGATTGTGATCGGTGAGGCCCGCGGGGATGTTGCGGTCGGGGTCCGGGCGATGAAGGCGGGAGCGGCCGATTTCCTCGATGTGCCCTATCACCCTGATCAGCTTCTCGATGCACTCGCCGCGGCTCAGGCGAATATTCGCGAGCGAGCCGAGCGGGATCAGGCCACCGAGCGTGTGAAGGCGCTCTTTGCGGCGCTGCCGCCGCGCGAGCGGGAGGTGCTGGACGGGCTGCTGGCCGGGGGCACGAACAAGACGATTGCGCGCGACCTTGGGCTCAGCCCCCGGACGGTGGAGGCGCACCGGGCCCGCATCATGGAACGGCTGGGTGCTCAAAGCCTTCCAGAGTTGGTGCAGATTGCTGTTGCGGCAGGCTTGCAGCCCAAACCGCAGGATCGGCAAGGCTGATCACGCAGGTGATAAGAAATGGCACGACCCTCATCTCTAATGCGGCCGGACTGCATCTGAGAATGGAACAGTGAGGATTGTTTCCCCAGATCCATCAGCAACCTCGATGACCGCATCTCGCCCCAGGTCATGCACTTCGTCTACGAGTTCTCGAGCCACTTTCACGGCTTCCGCCAAGGCGGCATCGAGATCGGGCAGCTCTGTGCCGTCCGGATCCACCTCAAGCTTGTCCCCGTTTCGAATATGGAGATAGTACAGGGGCGTCATGACAAGAAACCTGTGCTGGGTGAGCATTATAGGCGGCTGCCCACAGACGCCCAGCCCTGGCTGGGAGGCAGCAGAGTAAAATTGGATCGCACTCCATATCCGCAAAGGCGGGGGCGTTAGACGCTGCAACCCTGCTGCGGCGCAGGTGCAAATCCAAAAACCTCTCAACCGGCAGCAGACGGCAGATGAGATATCGAAAACCTAGCGTTTGGTTTCTGGACTCTCATAACGTCTACGCTCCCGGCTGGTGAGTCGAGAGCGCTCTTATTGGAACCAGAGAAGCTCAGGCCGCTCGGCGGATTTCTCGGCCTGCACGGTCACGATGCATGTGGCCTCGTCAGCTCGCATGGGAGAGTTGTTGCAGCTCCTGCCGATATTTGCGAGCTCTCTGGAGCGCCTCGGCAGCGCGCCGCTCATGGAACGAACGCTGGAACTCGGTATGGGCGTGCCGCGCATACTCAATGTGCGTCTGGGCTGCGGCCTCGCAGGCTCTGACGAGGGAGCCCAGCTCTACACGAACCTGGATCATTATTTTCCTTCCGGTTTGATGGGTGAATGATGCTCACAAGCACGTCTGTGCCAAAGACAGGGGTATCCGCACGCGTTGGCTGCGCTTACATTGCCGCCTGGTCCGCCCTTCCGATGCGCTAGGCAGCGAAGGACTGGCGGTGCTGTTGCCGCCGCAGCGTTTCCAGCAGATCCACATACGGCTGGCGCCTCTCCCCATGAGCGGCTTTGATCTTGCTCTTGATGTGCTCTCTGAGCTTTGGATCGCGAGCACTCGCTTCAACGTTTTCCAATTCGACCTCAACCGCAAAGTCAATGTCACCTAGCGTATGGAGAACTTCTCTCATCATGGCATCGAGGCTCGCCGAGTACATGCGATAGTTCTGGTAGGGCCTATCGGGCATCGTTTCCTCTTGTTGTTCTTGCTTCCAGGCCCAAGAGATGCCGACATTAACTTGGATTAACAAGTGCCGAGGGGTGGGTAGGGTTACGACGGATCTTTACGTACCCCCTTCGAGAGTTCTTCCGGCTGAGCGCCGGCCTTCCCCTGCTAGGATCGTATTCATTCGGTCTCTGTCACCCGAGGCTCAACCTGAGTTCGCATCAGTCAGCGGGGTAGGCAGGTGGGGTCATTCACTGGACCAATTCCGCCTGAACTGCTCAGCACGCCGATGGTGCGGCAGGTGCTTCCTGGGCCCTACGGAACAATCCGTAGGGAATCCCCGACTGGTGCCCGTGAGGGCCAGAAGTTAACTTAGGTTAATGGCAGGCAGCGACGGCGCCTGCGGTTTAGGGAGAGAGCCGCCCAGAGAGGCGGCGAGACGCCAAATCAATCGAGGAACGACCTAGGGGGTGGCGCGGATGCACGGCCACCCCCGAAACCTAGACCCTTTCCGCGATGGGTTCGCCTGAAGACGATCCGGTCAGGGACGCTATCAAGTTTGCTAGACAAGCCTCAAGAACAGGTCAGGGAGGGACACAAGCCCATGGACAAGGCTGCGAACGATAATCGCGTCACTGAACTTATTTCTATCTTGTCCACGACACTGGCCAACATCGATGGCGAGTATGAGTTCGAGTTGGCCCGGATCCGGGTGACGGCCGAGCCCAACCTCAGAGCAATGATCGTGGACACGGTGCGCCAGAGGCACGTCGAGCGCCGCGCACCCTATGTCCGGCAGATTGCTGAACTGCGGAAGCGGACCAGTCAGGGATAGAGCCGGATTGCCGGGCCTGACCGGCTGCGCGTTGGGAACGAGGCCAGAGGAGCGCAGATGCCGGAGACGCCGGTATTTGACAGGCCTCTCCTAGCAAGAACTGGAATACTGCCCCGGATCGATTATCCAAGCAGGCCTGGTGCGCTAGAAATTGACGCGGTCACCTCCTTTGAGCGACAGCATGTTGCGCGCATCGTCAGGAGTGGCGATTTCCAGTCCAAGTCCCTCGATAATCTGGCGCGCCATGTTTACCTGCTGCGCATTCGATTCCGCAAGCTTGCCAGGACCAATCCAGAGGGAGTCTTCCAGACCGACGCGGACATTGCCTCCCATGGCAGCCGCTTGGGCTGCAATGGGAAGCTGGTTCTTACCCGCCCCAAGGACCGACCATTGGTAATTGTTCCCAAACAACCGATCGGCCGTGCGCTTCATGTGGGCTACGTCCTCCGGGTGCGGACCAATGCCACCCAGAAGACCGAAGACGCTTTGGACGAAGAGAGGCGGATTGATGAGACCTCGGTCCACGAAGTGGGCGAGAGTGTAGAGGTGGCCGATATCGTAGCACTCGATCTCGAAACGGGTGCCGTTCTCGGCGCAGGTCGTCAGGATGTGTTCGATATCAGCGAAGGTATTGCGGAAAATGCGGTCACGCGATCCTTCGAGATATTGCTCCTCCCAATCGTACTTGAAATCTTTGAACCGGTTCAGCATCGGGTAGAGCCCGAAATTCATTGAGCCCATATTGAGGGATGCAACTTCGGGTTTGTAATAAGCCGCAGGGCGAACCCGCTCCTCCACCAGCATTGTCGGTGCGCCACCTGTCGTGATGTTGATGACGCAGTTGCTACGCTGCTTCACAACCTGCAGGAAGGGGGCGAATGCTTCCGGCGACTGATTAGGCTTGCCGTTCTTTGGGTCACGCGCGTGAAGATGCACGATCGCGGCCCCAGCTTCCGCGGCGCTGATCGCGGCCTCGGCGATCTCCTCAGGCGTAATCGGCAGATGAGGAGACATTGAGGGCGTATGGATCGCGCCGGTCACGGCGCATGTTATGATGACTTTGCGGGCCATGGGCTTGGTTCCTCTCGGGAGATCACTGATCTGGTTGCGATTTCTTGTGGGCCTTCAACGCAGCCAAGCGTTTATCCCGCCAAGCAGAGCGCCGTGCGAGCTCATCGGGTCCAGGCGCTTCGCCCCAGGTCTCCAGTATGCGGCTCACATTCTCCTTGTCCCAGACATGAGGCCTTGCGGCATCTTCCGAGAGACGCCGGTAGAAGCCTGTATAGCGGTCACAGTAATCAACGATGCCACCGGGTGCGTTGAGCTCGATGGTTCCAAAGGGGCCAAGGAAGGACCAGCGCAAACCGAGACCGTCCTTGACCGTCTTATCAAGATCCTGCGGGCTCACTACGCCCTCTCCGACGAGCCGGAATGCCTCTGCCAAGAGCGCACCCTGGAGCCGGTTCAGGACGAACCCCTCGACCTCGTGGTTTACGACAATGGGCACCTGCTCGACACTCTCATAGATTGTTCGCGCCCGAGAGACTGTCTCGGGCGCAGTCCAGGGAGCTCCACACAGCTCGACGACTGGCACGAGATGGGGTGGGTTGACGGGATGGGCTACGAGGCAGCGGGCCCGGCCCGACAGTCCTTCGGTGAAGTGGGACGCAACAATCGCGGAGGTCGAAGAGGCAAGAATGCAGTCTGGTGGCGCGAGCCGGTCCAGCTCCGTGAAGATGAGCCGTTTGGTCTCGGCGATCTCGGGGCCATTCTCCTGAACGAGGTCGGCTCCGGTCACAGCCTCAGCGAGCGAGGATACGGCGACAACGTGAGCTGACGCATTTTCAGGATTGGCAACGAGGCCATGCCTTGCGAGCTCCTCTAATCCCTCGCGGACGAGGCCAGGGGCCTTCTCAAGCGTCTCGGGGTTCGGGTCGGTGATGCGCACCTCCCAGCCCGCCCGAGCAAAGACGATTGCCCAAGATCGGCCTATCAGCCCGGCGCCAATGATTGCAGCACTCGGCATTCTTTGATCTCCCTCATGGCTTACAGCCATAGGACCTTGCGGCGGAGCGCAAGATCGTCTCGCAAATCCTTCGATGGACCTGTATGGATCACCCGCCCACGCTCAAGGGCGACCGTCCGGTCGGACAGAGCGAGTGCGAGGTCCAAGTGATGGTCGACAATGATGATCGAAACTTCATGGCGGAGCTTGTCGAAACTCTCGAATAGTTGCTCGATGATGGTCGGAGCAAGCCCTTCGAAGGGCTCGTCCAGGAGCAGCACCTTCACGTCGCCCGAGAGGGCGCGTGCGACCGCTACCATCTGCTGCTCGCCGCCGGAGAGAAAATCCGCCGGGGTTTCGAGCCTCTCACGGATGCGCGGAAAGTACTCGAAGATCCTGTCTAGATCCCACCGGGCGCCATGGCCTGTCTCGCGCTTGAGCCGCCCGAGCTCAAGATTCTGAGCCACAGTCATTCCGGCAAAGAGGCCGCGCCCCTGCGGCACATAGCCAATTCCCAGACGCGCGATCTCAGAAGACGGACGGCCGGCGATCTCTTGGCCGTCAAGCCTGATCGAGCCTGAACCGGGCGGTGCAATGCCGATGAGCGTTTTGAGCAGGGTCGACTTGCCGGCGCCGTTGCGGCCCAACAGAGCCAAGATCTCATGTTGGCGCACGTCAAGGGACACGTCCGTCAGAACATGGCTCTTGCCGTAGAACGTGTTGACCTTCTCTACGGCGATCAGGGTCGCCGCTTCGACGGCGCTCTGCCGAGGCTTCGCCGCGATGGTCGCCGCGCCGGAGCCTATGTAGATTTCTTGGACTTTCGGGCTGGAGCGGGCATCCTCCACCGTCCCGTCAACCAGCACCTGACCCGCATTCATCACCGTAACGGCATCGGCGATCTGGAACACGCGATCGATGTCGTGCTCGACGAGCAGCATCGGAATGTCCGTGGAAATCCGCTTGATGATGTCGCCTATGCGCTGGCGCTCAGCGGCGGCTAGACCGGCGAGCGGCTCGTCAAGCAGCAGCACCCTCGGTTTCGTGGCAAGCGCCAGGCCCATGTCTAGGAGGCGCTGCCCGCCATAAGAGAGGGCGCCCGCCTCGGCCTTCTCGATGCCGGCAACTCCGAGATAGCGGATGACCGCTGAGGTCTCGGCTTCGATCTGCTTGATTGATCGCGCGGCCACCCACGGATTGAAACGCTGCGGGTGGCGGGCCTGTAAGGCAAGGCGGACATTCTCTTCGACAGTCAGGGCCGGGAAGAGGCTCGTGATCTGGAACGAGCGTCCGATGCCAGCGTGTGTGATCGCTTCAGGGGAAAGTCCGGCGACGGACCGGCCTTGGAGGAGGACGTCGCCTTCGTCAGGCGTGTAGTACCCGGAAATCAGATTGAAGGCTGTTGTCTTTCCGGCGCCATTGGGGCCGATCAGGGCATGGAGGCTGCGGTCGCGCACGGCGATGTTAACTGACTGGACGGCCTTGAGCGCACCAAAGCTCTTTGTAATGCCGCGAGCTTCGAGAATGACGCCCTCCACATGGCCGGCCGGCTTGAGAAATGGGGGCAGCGGCTCGTCGGTCAGGATGCGGCCTGCCATGGCGGCTTCTTCCCTAACCTTGGCCCGGAACGGAGCGGTTATCCGTTGTGCGACTCCCACCAGCCCCGTTGGCGAGAGAACGATGAACCCGACGAAGAGGATGCCAAAATAGAGCAGCCAGTGCGGGGTCCAGATTGACAGGAACTCGCGGAACAGAATGTAGAAGAGCGCTCCCAGGGCTGGCCCGAGAAAACTGCGCATTCCTCCGATCACCACCATCGCGATCAACTCACCTGAGAATGCAACCGAGAGCGGCTCGGCTGAGGCGAAGCGATGGTTGAAGACCGAAAGGATACCTGCAATCCCCACTACCGTGGCGGACACAACAAATCCGAGGAGTTTGTAGCGATTGGTTGGATAGCCGAGAAAGCGGGCGCGTTGCTCGTTCTCCCGGATCGCCACCAGCACGCTTCCTGCGGGCGAGCTGTGGAAGCGCAGCAAGGCAAAGCAGACGGCAAATGCCACCGCCGCCACGAACCAGTAGTAGGTCCAGTCCGAACTCAGATTGAGGCCAATCGCGCGGGTGCGAACGACGCCGCCGAGCCCGCTTTCTCCACCTGTCAACGCGGTCCAGCGGTAAGCGACTGCAAAGAGCATGGCCGCCAATGCCAGCGTCAGCAGGGAGAAGTAGACGCCCCGGCGCCGCAGGATGAGCGCACCAAGGAGAGACGACGCTCCAGCGATGAAGACGATGGCGAAGAGAGCCGGAAGAACGATGCCCTCCGGAAACCAGTGGAGCTGGCTCAAGGCCGCCGCGTAAGCCCCAAGCCCGAACCAGACGCCGTGCCCGAAGGAGATGAGACCGGTGTAGCCGACCAGAACGTTCAGGCCGAGGCAGGCGATGGCGAATACGACCACGTCGATCGACGAGCGAAGCGGCAGGCCGATGGGGTCGAGGATGAAGGGCAGCAGAATGAGCGCTGCCGCTGCAATGAGGAAGGGCCAGTAATTCGTACGCATCGATCTACTCGAATTTCTGGATGCGTTCGCCGAGCAGCCCCCGCGGCCGCAAAAGCAGCACGAGAGCCATCAGCAGGTACATCGAGGCTTCACCGGCGGGTGGGAAGAAGTAGATCGTGAGGCCGCGCACTACGCCTACGAGTGCAGCGGCGGCGATCACGCCCCAAAATGACCCTAGCCCACCGATGACCACCACCACGAAGGCGGCTGTCAGAATCTCCGCTCCCATAGCGGGGTGCACTCCCGATATTGGTGCCAGCAGGACCCCGGCGAGACCTGCGAGTCCGATGCCAAGCGCGGCGACGGCTGTCATGTACGGCTGAAGTGAGATGCCGAGCGCTCCCACCATATCCGGGTTTTGTACTCCGGCTCGGACCACACGGCCAAAGGCGGTGCGATAAACCAGGAACCAGGTCGCGAGGACAGCGGCGAGGGCTACCCCGAAGATGATCAGGCGGTAGCGCGGATAGATGAAGCTGCCGAGGAAGACCTGTCCCCGGAGAGCCGTCGGGATGGAAAAGGGCAGGGGGGACGCCCCGAAAATGATCCGCAGGCTCTGCTCGATGATCATGGCAAGCCCAAAGGTCAAAAGCAGGCTGAGAATGGGATCGGCGCGGTAGAACCTTCGAAATAGCAGGCGCTCGATGACGACGCCCAAGAGCGCGACGAGCAAGGGAGATGCAACGAATGCGCCGGCAAATCCAATCCAGGATGTCAGCGTGACGGCAAGATAGGCACCGACCGCATAGAACGCGCCGTGGGAAAGATTCACGATTCCGCCCAGCGAGAAGATCAGCGACAGGCCAAGGGCGATCAGCAGATAGTAAGCACCCACCAAAAGGCCATTCAGCACCTGCTCAAGAAGAAAGACCAACGCCACGCGAGACTCCCTTTCCAGTCATTGGAGGCGTCCTCCCGCGAGGAGCCGGAACTGAGGGGAAACAGAATGTCGTGTTTCTGGCGGCCGGATCGGCGGTCAACCGTCCGGCCTGACCAATGATTGAGGCGTCACGCCTGCATCTTGCAGGTTCCGTCCTTCGGGGGTGCCAGAACCTCAAGATCCTCGTTCAGGCCAGGGACGGAGCCCAGCGGGTCATAGATATCCCACTGGTCCTTCATCTTGTCCGCATCCTTTGCACGAACGGCATACATCTCCTGGACCATCTGGTTGTCGTAGGCCCGGAAATAGCCTTCACGGCCCTTCAGAATGTCAAACTTCGCGCCTTTTCGCAGGTGCTCGGCGAGCTTTTGCGGGTCGGCCGTTTTCATCTCGGTAAAGGACTGCGCGACGATCTTGAGGGAGTTGTAGTCGCCCCAGCACTGGTTCTCAGGCGGTTTGCCGTATTTCTTGGTGAAGGTCTCAACGAACTTCTTCGACGATGGCGTATCGACCATGTGGTGCCAAATCAGCGGCCAGATGCCAGAGAAATTCCCCTTGCCAGCGCCCCAGGCCACGGCCGTGTCGAAGCCGAAGCCGGTGATCGGGAACTGGAGACCGTACTCGGCATACTGCTTGATGAAGTTCGTGATCTGATTGCCGGCAAGATTCGAGGCGACGATATCCGGCTGGGCCTGCCGGATCTTGAGGAGGTAGGGGCTGAAGTCGGTCGCGTCGGTGGGGACGAGTTCCTCGCCGATGAATTCGCCGCCGTTCTCCGTCACGAATTTCTTGGCGACCCGGAAGAGATCGTGGCCGAAGGCATAATCCGCCGTGAGGGAGTACCACTTCTTGCCCTTGATCATGTTCTCGGTCTTCAGGTACGTGCCGACTGCCGTGACCATCATCGAGTTGGCAGCCTCGATGTGGAACATGAAAGGATTGCAGCTCGCACCGCGCAGGGCGTCGGAATTGGCGCCGGTGTTGATGAACACCGTCTTGGTCCTGTTGGCCACCTGACCAATGGCCAGAGCCGAGGCGGAAGAGATTTCGCCGATGATCATCGCGACCTTGTCGCGCTCGATCAGGCGCTCGGCTTTGGCAGAGGCAGTCTGCGGGTTCACCGAATCCTCGATCACGAGCTCGACCTTGCGGCCGAGGACGCCACCGGCGGCGTTGATTTCCTCTGCGGCGAGCTTGACGCCCATCTGGGCGAACTCGCCGAGCGGTCCCAGGAAACCGGTTACAGGCGTGAGGTGTCCGATCCGGATCACATCAGATTGCGCCTTTACGATTGCAGGCATCCCGAGGCCTGCAAGCGCAGTCGCGCCAGCCGCTCCCTTCAGGAGCATACGACGGGTCAAGTCATCAGAATGTGCCATGGCCGTTTCCTTCCTCCCATGATGCTGTCGCGTTACTTGCCGCGATCTGTGATCACAGTTAGACTGTCGGAAAATGAGCAACTTGTCGAGCCCCCGCCCCACCAAGACGCCATCGGCCATCGCCCAGATCGGCCGGCTGGAACGTGTTACCCTCGGCGAACGCGTCCATACCGAGCTACGTGAGCTGCTGATGAGCGGTGAACTCGCCCCCGGGCAGAAGATGTCCCTGCGTAGCGTCGCCGAGACTCTCGGCGTCTCGATGATGCCGGTGCGGGAGGCAGTCTCGCGGCTTGTCGCCGACCAATCCCTGGAGGTGCTGCCGAACCGTGCGGTGCGCGTGCCGCTGATGAACCTTGCACGTTTCCGGGAACTGACGATCGTGAGACTCGCGGTCGAGGGCTTCGCGGCGGAGCAGGCAGCCAGAAGCCGTGCGGAATCCGACCTCGCCGCCATGCGGCAGTTCGAAGAGGCGTTCCTCGCTGAGGCCCGAAGCTCCGATCCTCATGCAGATCGGGCCGTCCGGGCCAATAAGGAGCTCCACTTCGCCGTCTACGAGGCGACCCGTCTGCCGACTCTGGTGGGGATCATCGAGGGGCTCTGGCTAAAAATCGGGCCAGTTCTGAATTTCGACCTCAAGGCCTCGCCCGAACGGTTGCGAACGGGCGGCGCAGCCGAACATCACCGTCGTCTCGTCGCTGCGGTGAAGGCTGGTGACGGAGCCGCCGCACGCCAGGCGCTCGTCGACGACATCGAAGGCGCGGCCTGTTTCATCGAGAGCACCGGACGTCTGCTGGAGTAGGCCGGCGCCCCAGCTCTCGAACATCACAAGACGATCGGGCGCCGAGTGCTGGGGGCCCGCTTCAGGGATGGAGACGACGAAGATGGACCTCAATATCGCCGGGTTGCGTGTGCTGGTGACGGCTGGCGCTGCTGGCATCGGCCTTGAGATTGCCCGTGCCTTCCACCGCGAGGGTGCGCGCGTGCATATCTGCGACGTGGACCGCGCCGCTCTCCGGGAGGCGACCGCGAGTGATCCTGACCTGACGTCCTCCTATGGCGATGTGGCGGATCGTGCTGATGTCGCCCGGGTTTTCGAGGAGACGCTGGGAGTTCTCGGGGGACTGGATGTCCTCGTCAACAATGCCGGTATCGCGGGACCGACCGCGCGGGTTGAGGAGATCAACCCGGAGGATTGGGATCGCTGCCTTGAGGTCTGCATTACCGGGCAGTTCAACTGCACGCGTCTTGCCGTGCCCTACCTGAGGCAAAGCCAGAACGCCTCGATCGTGAACTTGTCCTCCGCCGCAGGCCGTTTCGGCTTTCCCCTGCGCTCCCCGTACGCTGCTGCCAAATGGGCCGTGATCGGGTTTACGAAATCGCTGTCACGGGAACTCGGTGAGGACGGCATCCGCGTGAACGCGATCCTGCCCGGCGTCGTCGCCGGCGACCGCCAGCGCCGTGTGCTCGAAGCCAAAGCCCAGCAACTTGGCGTATCGTTCGATGAGATTGAGCGCCGGGCGCTCGCGAGCACGTCTCTGAAGGAATACGTGACGGCGCAGCAGCTTGCCGATCAGATCGTCTTCCTATGCTCGCCGCTCGGACGCACGATCTCGGGGCAGGCGATTGCCGTCGACGCCGATCTCCAGGCCCTTTCCTGAGGAGTGATGAACAGCGCTGTCTACTGCCTTCCTTCCAAACTCGATCGCCTTGATGTACTCGTCAACAACGCCGGCGGCCTCGTCAAGCGGACGCCAATCAAGGATTACACGGACGAGTATGTCGATGCCGTGCTTGCCCTGAATGTGGAGCAGGTCGTACGCTTCGTCCGTGAGGGCATTTCGCATATGCGGGCGCAGGGCGGCGGTTCCATCATCAATGTGTCGTCGATCGCCGCGCGCCACGGCGGCGGGCCGGGATCGGTCATCTATGCCGCAGCCAAGGGCTTCATCTCGGTGGCCACGCGGGGCTGGGCCAAGGAACTGGTCAAGGACGGCATCCGGGTCAACGCGGTTTCGCCCGGCGTCATCATGACTCCGTTCCACGAACGCTATTCGACCCCGGAGCAGCTTACCGCCATGCAGGCCACCATTCCCATGGATCGCCTCGGCACGCCGGACGATTGCGTCGGCGCCTTTCTCTATCTCGCTTCCGACAAGCTCAGCGGCTACGTCACGGGGCAGGTGATGGAGGTGAATGGAGGCCAGTACATGCCGTAGACGCGCTTGGTGTTCGAGAGAGGGTGACAGAAGGATGTTGGTGCATAAGTCCGTCCGGAGTGACGCGCCGGGCCGACAGTGAGGTATAGGAGCGATCCGCCGAAGCTGAGAGCTGTATGCCTTACAAGGTCAATGAAAAGTGCCGCCACAGGATCCCAAAGGCCTGCTACCGCGTGAAGAATTGGTATTCCTACGATGCGGCGCTACGCCGGCGGGGCGATCTGAAGGTGTTGGTCACACCCGCCGCCTCGCAATGGCAGGCGCCGCCGACCACAGCAATATTCAGCGATTGCGATTGAGACCAGCTTGACGCTGCGGCTGGCGTTTGGCCGGCCGTGGCACCAGACCGAAGGCATGCTGGCCTCGATCATGCGCCTGCTCGGCTTGGAGCTTACGGTTCCCGATCTGGTGCCGGCGAATGGCAGCGTGAGAAGCGTGGTGGCCAAGGGCGCCGGACCTGGCGCAAGCTCCACCTCGCCGTTGATCCCGATTCCGGTGAGATCCTCGCGTCGGAACTGACCACAACTGCACACGGCGACGCCTCGCTGGCTGGGCCTTTGCTGGATCAGATCTCGGACCCGATTGCTTCGGTCGCGGCTGATAACGCGTACGATGGCGATCCCGTTTACCGCGTCATTGCGCAGCGCGATCCTGCCGCCGCCGTTATCATCCCACCGCGATCAACTGCAGTGCCGAGCGACACGGCCGAGACGGCGCCCACCCAGCGGGACCAGCATCTCCAGATGATCCAGGAGCGGGGTCGGCGCGGCTGGCAGAAAGCGGTGAACTACGGCCGGCGGTCGTTGAGCGAGGTGGCGATGATGCGCTACGAGACCCTGATCGGTCGCCGTCTCCACGCCCAGACTCTGCCAACGCAAAAGACTGAGGCCGCGGCCGCTTGCAAGGTTATCAACGTCATGACCCACCTTGGCATGCCGGTATCCCAGCGCCTCGCCTGAACCCCAGTGCCAGAGGATGAACGCGGCCCATCTCTGAATTGCGCACCCGACCGTCCGCGTCCTGACCCCGGCCTCTGGAGCGATCGCCAGGAAGTCGACGGCATCCTGACGGGTCAGGTTGGCGACGGACACGATCCGCCGCTCCTCCCAGAGCAACCTGTAGGGGAACTGCGGGATATCGCTCATGTGGATGCCGCCGCAGACGACGCGGCCGCCCTTCCGCACGGCCCGCAGGGCCAGAGGCACG